>CASBQM010000538.1 GCA_949127645.1 Synechococcales cyanobacterium PMM_0036 | reverse complement strand
GGCGAGGCAGACCTGCCAATCTTCGGCAGGATGGGTTTTCTGGGCACTGAACAAATCGGAAATCCAAACCTCTGGACAATGACCTGCCAGCTAATACGGTTTGGTTGCTCTTCAGGGGTTCCATCAAGTCATGACCGGATGTGCCTTTGACTGTAGCTTTAGTTTTGGAGTACTTGCCTTTGAAAATGCCTGATTGATCGAAGACCTCACCTTCTTTGATAGCGAGTACGCCTTCAATCATGTAGCCTTCTGGGAAGTAGAACGTAGCTGAATTGAATGCCATGATTTTTAACCTTGTGTTGCGGGAATAAAACTTGATTGGGTTGATGCGCCCTGAATCCACTGATCTGAATCCATGCATCCTCATCCCCAACCGCGAACGCGGGAATGTCCTCATCCCTGTTCAGCTTTCCCGATTCATAACCTCTACCCAACAATCAACAGCTTCTTGCCCAAAAGTAAAAGGCTCCCTGTTATGGAAGCCTTCATGCCAGATTATTGCCTTAGTGGATTGCTGAAGCGATTTGCTTTTGATAAGGCTTCACCAACACCTCCTTACAACCGACTAAAGTGTACCCCTCTGTCTAGACAGTTTTAGTAGAAGTTTAAGGTGGAATCTCTCATCGGCTTCAAACGTTCTTCTTTGCAATAATTTATACAAGCTCTAACCCTGACTACTGAAGTGTATCTTTGCAGGAGTTTGATGACTCAACGACTGATGTAATCGCTGATGATTGTAAAAGTGAAAGTACGATGACAAGCTCATGACCTTTGAACTCTGCACTGTATTTCCGTTGCATTGTCACTGTCCTCTCCGTAGGTTTTCGTCCCTTTGGGCAGTGATTCCACCTTAGCTAATTGTCTAGTTTTCGGGGTACATCATAGTTTGATAAAGAGCTGAATAGTCCCGGTTTGTCAGCATTTATACGATCGCTCAAAGAATTAATGCTGCTTAGTGTTCTTTCGTCAAGGTTTCCTCAACAAAAATTTGCACAACATGAAGGAAGTTGTTACATTTCAGGAAAGACTTAACTCTATGCTCTGCATTTCTCCAACCCTTCACTCCTCACACCCTGTATTCCTATGAATCTTCTGTTTGGCATTATTCCTACTCCATCGCCGCTTACACCTCAGTCCCGTGTCTACGACTTAAAGACTCGCCTAGATTGGGGCGAACCCGCGCTCACCATTGTGGATGTGCGCGATCGCCAGGAGTTTAATTTTTGTCACATTATGGGTGCGGTTAGCTTGCCTACCCAGGGATTAGTCGGTCATGCTCTGATTAACTTCGAGCTAAACCGTGACCTTTACCTCTATAGCGATGCTGATGAAGACACAGTGGCAGCGGCGGAGCAACTGCGTCAGGTCGGATTCCAAAATGTCTCCGAATTGCAGGGCGGTCTGCCCGCTTGGAAAGCGATGGGCTATCAGATAGAGTCAGGAAAAGCGATCGTCTAATGGTTTTTGTAGAAAGGGCGATCGTAGCTCCTAAACTTTGACCCAGTAGATGCTGCAACCTCAGATGCTCTAGACTATGATTCAAGAAAGTTCTGTGCAGACAAACTTCCATGGTTCTTAGCGGTTCGGCTTTTTGGAGACAGGGTAAAGGTTTAGGTCAGAGACTAAGGTGGGATCGTGGAATTATAGTCACGTTGGCGATCGTCCTAATGGTGGCGATCGCGCTGGGCGGCTGTAGTTCCGATCAGCTCAAGGGGAAGTCGGCAAGGGGATCGCAGCTTGTGGTTGCCGGGGTTGATCCTAAAACGTTTAACTATCTGTTGAGCCAGGAAGTGCCCAACGTCTTTAATCGCATCTATTCAGGTCTTCTGACAGAAGATGGCATTACGGGAGAACTCTCACCGGGTTTAGCAGAGTCTTGGCAGCTTTCACCCGATAAGCTCCGCATTACCTTCACGCTGCACGAAGGGCTGAAGTGGTCGGATGGGGAGCCGCTAACGGCAGACGACGTAGTGTTCACGTTTAACGATCTGGTCTTCAATGAAAAAGTGCCAACCTCTAACCGGGACGCACTGCGTATTGGGCAGAACGGGCTATTGCCGCAGGTGCGCAAAATTGACGATCGCCGCATCGAGTTTATTTCGCCCGAGCCGTTTGCGCCTCTGGTGAGGGCGATCGCGGGTGGCACAGATAGCGGCGTTGCCATTATGCCCAAGCATATTCTGGAAAAGAGCGTCCGCGAAACGGATAGCGATGGGCAGCTCAAGTTTCTCTCAACCTGGGGAACCAATACCGAACCGAGCCAAATTGTAGGGAGCGGACCTTATGTGATGGCTAGCTACACGCCCAATGAGCGCGTGATTTTTCAGCGCAATCCCTACTACTGGCGCAAGGATGCCCAGGGCAATCCCCTTCCTTACATTGAGCGGCTGATCTGGTCGATCGTTGATTCGGGAGAGGCAAGCCTGATGCAGTTTCGATCGGGCGATCTGGATGTGGCGGGCGTGGGTGCGGCTACTTTCTCGCTGCTGAAGAAAGAGGAAAAGCGCGGGAATTTTACCATCATCAACTCTGGTGCTTCGGGAGGGGCTTCGTTTATTGGGTTTAACCAAAATCAGGGCAAGCGCAATGGCAAGCCGCTCGTTGATCCGATCAAGTCTCGCTGGTTTAATACTCTAGCGTTTCGACAGGCGGTGGCTTATGCGATCGATCGCCGCACCATGATTAACAATCTCTATCGAGGTTTGGGAGAGCCGCTTAATTCAACAATCTCTGTTCCCAATCCTTACTATCTGCCTCCTGAAAGCGGTCGAATCAAGGTTTACGATTTTGATCCTGAAAAGTCGAAAAAGCTGCTTACGGATGCAGGATTTAAGTACGATAATCGGGGACAGCTCTTTGATGCTGAGGGAAATCGCGTGCGATTTACGCTGCTCTCTGTCGCAGGTGGCAGCGGCAACAACCAGTTAGAAGCTCAGCTTCAGCGAGATCTTGAGCGAATTGGCATCCAGCTTGATCTACAGCTCGTGACGTTTAACGTCATTTTGGACAAAACCAGCCAGTCGCTTGATTGGGAATGCATTCGCATGGGCTTTTCTGATCCCGATTTTGATCCCAATGGCGGCACAAATGTCTGGCAGCTAGACGGTAGATTGCATATGTTTAACCAGTCTCCCTCGCCAGACAAAGAGCCGATCGAAGGGCGAGTCATTGCCGATTGGGAAGCCAAAATGGCTCGGCTTTACGCGGAGGGCGCACAGACGCTAGATGAAACCAAGCGTAAGGAAATCTATGCTCAGACTCAAATCCTGGCTCAGGAGAATTTACCGTTCATTAACTTAGTCAATTCTCTGTCCATGGTGGCAGTCCGAAACGACATTCAAGGCGTGAAGCCGTCTCTCCTCAAGGGCACTCTCTGGAATATTTATGAGCTAAAGAGATCTAAAGCCTAGATATTTAACGTAGGATGCGTTGGCGCAGCGTAACGCATCTCAAAGCCTTAGCAATGACGCGTTGGCGATCGCGCAACGCATCCTACAATAATGTACTGAATCTAAGCCGCTCTTGCGGTGCTGAAATTGAATTGATGCAGTTTTGGCGGCTGTGCGGCTTTAGAAGTGACCCGCAGCAAACGAGGAATATCGCCACTGTTATAGACTCGGAACTCGCTCTCCACGGTGGCAGTGGCAGTGCGAACCGCCTGATTTAGCACCAATGAACCTTCTGGATCAGACACCGATCGGTGGAAAGTACCAGGAGGCAGTCTAAGAATGTCGCCATTGGCTTCTAGACGCACGATATGAAACGGGCAGTCCCAGGAAAAGTTGACCAAGTAGAATGTCCGTCCGCCCGACAGCGCCAGCAGGTTGTCTTGCTGGTTAGGGTGAAGATAAAACTGCCAGTAGCCTTCTGGGCTATTGTTGGGGCTGACAGCGGGACCTTCGTGAAAGACCAAATCGCGGGCATTGGATTCGGAGATAGTGATGTCAAAAAAACGAACGCTGGGCGTGTCTCGGAATTTTTGGTAGGGAATAAGTTCAAACATGGCGATCGCTCCTGTTGCAAGATGAGTTTAGAGGCTTGTTCAAATGCAAGTTGTAAATGCAAGTCGCCAACTCAGCTCACAAATATGTAGATAATTTAACTGCTGTGAACTCTAGTTAACCTCAGCATTCTTACAAGATCAAAACTGACGGCGTTTAGCATCTATTCAGAAAGTGCATCGATGTATCAATGAATATCAGCCATTTACGGATTTTACTGATGGTGATTGAGCAGGGCAGCTTCTCGATGGCGGCTCTGAAGCTAGATACCTCTCAGGCGGCAGTGAGTCGGGCGATCGCTGCTCTAGAGAACGAATTGGGCGTATCTTTACTCACTCGCGGACGTTTTGGAGCACATCCGACACTGGTGGGGGAGCGAGTGTTGCACCATGCCCGCGACATCTTGCAAGCCCGTGAAAATATCGAGTATGAAATTAATTTGGT
>CASBQM010000537.1 GCA_949127645.1 Synechococcales cyanobacterium PMM_0036 | reverse complement strand
TTATAGATCTTCTCGAATTCTGACTCTTCGGTTTTTGCCGTTCCCGTCATGCCCGCCAGCTTGGGGTAGAGCAAGAAGAAATTTTGGTACGTAATGGATGCAAGCGTCTGAGTTTCAGGCTGAATCTCCACCCCTTCTTTGGCTTCGATCGCTTGGTGCAGTCCATCACTCCAGCGACGACCGGGCATTACCCGTCCGGTAAACTCGTCCACAATCACGATCTCATCGTTGCGGACAATATAGCTGGTGTCTTTTTTAAACAGCTCTTTCGCCTTAATGGCATTGAAAATATAGTGCGCCCAAGGATCTTCAGGGTCAAACAGGTCTTTTACGCCCAAAAAATCCTCTGCGGCAATAAAACCTTCATCCGCCAAAATGACATTGCGCTGCTTCTCGTCTACTTCGTAGTGCCCGTCTGGATCATCTTCGTCTTCCTTTTTAATCAGAGCATTGGCAATTTCGGCGGCACGAGTATATTTTTCGCTGGGGCGATCGACCTGACCAGAGATAATTAGGGGCGTACGCGCTTCGTCAATCAGCACAGAGTCAACTTCGTCAATGACGCAGTAATTAAACGGGCGCTGCACCACGTCCGCCATGGCGGTTGCCATGTTGTCTCGCAGATAGTCGAAGCCAAGTTCGCTATTAGTGCTGTAGGTAATGTCGCAAGCGTAGTTTTTTTGGCGCTCTTGGGGAGCCATGCCTTGCTGAATCAAGCCGACGCTCAAGCCCAGGAAGCGGTGAACTTGTCCCATCCATTCGGCATCTCGCCGCGCCAGATAGTCATTCACCGTGACGACATGTACGCCCTTACCAGACAGCGCGTTCAGGTAGGCTGGCAACGTTGAAACCAGGGTTTTTCCTTCACCCGTCTTCATTTCGGCTATCTGACCGTTATGCAGCACCATACCGCCGATAAGCTGCACCTCAAAATGGCGCATTCCCAAAACTCGCTTGGCAGCCTCTCGGACAACGGCAAAGGCTTCAGGCAGAAGGTCTTCCAGCGATTCTCCTTTTTCAATCCGCTGCTTAAATTCCGCCGTTTTGCCCGCAAGCTGATCGTCTGTGAGGACTTGAATATCTTCCTCAAGCAGCTTGATCTCACTAATATCGTTTTTATATTTCTTGAGCTTACGTGCGTTGGGATCGCCTAGCAGAGTTTTTAACATGGTTAAGGAAAGACCGTGCAAACGAGAGTTGAAATCGGGAAGAATGAGTCCGGATATACATTACATCCTATCACTTGGGCTAGAGGATAGGCGTAATGAGGCGATCGCGGTTTCCCGTACTTGCAGGGGGCGATCGGCAGACAAGTCTAAGTTCCTAATACTGAATTCTTGTCTTAAAACCCACCTTAACTTAAGAGAAATCTAGCAGTTGCGCTATCTTCAAGCGTATTTCTTCAGAGGAATAAGAAATATTCTTGCAGGAATTATATAGAGATCATGCAATTTATAAATAACTCCAGGGTTTTTGTAACCTAACAAACAAATCCAGAAAACTACTGCCAGTAACTTGATATGCAAGCAGTATCCATAGTTTTAAAGCTTTATTAACAGGATCTTCATGTATTTATCATTGAGGTTTGGATTAGGTAGGGTATTCACTCTGATTGACTGAAAAAACCCAACCGCCCTCACCCCAGCCGCTCTTCTAGAGCAGGAGAGAGGCTTTATACCCAGAAAATTTTTGCCTCTCCTGAGTTCAGGGTTGGCTTTGCTATGCGTTTTTTTTATTTCTTGAAGCCACAAAATCTGTGCCTAAAACCAGGCTATCTACTGAGTGGAATCCTCTCGTGCGTTTTCGTCTTGCCCACTTCACAGCCCTATCTTAGGAAAATGCTATGTCGCTAACGTCTCAAGATCCGTCAATGATTGACAGAGCTGAGGAGCCAACCCCTACGGCTGTGGAGGTTCGTGACCTGACTTATAATCAGGTCATTTTCTGGGCAGCGGCGATCGGCATTGTCGGCGGAATAGTCGCTACTGCCTACTACTACCTGCTTGAAGGCTCAATGCATCTGGTTTGGCATCGCGTGCCAGAGCTACTGCAAGTCCAGTTTCCTGGAGATTTTCTAGTTAAGAACTACGTCTGGATTGCTGCATCGGTAGGCGGATTGCTTGTTGGGCTAACGCTCTATTTTATGGGGTTACCTGGAGAAGTTGCCTTTGTCGTTGATAAAGTGCATGATCCGGGGCGCATTGACATGAAACAGACTCCAGCCATGATTGTGGCTTCCCTCTTCTCGATCGTCGCAGGGGGCAGCGCAGGACCCGAAGCGCCTCTGGTGCAGGTGAATGGCAGTATCGGCGGGTGGCTAGGCACGAGGATGAACCTGTCTCTACCTACGGTTCGCATTCTCACGTTTTGCGGCATGAGTGCAGCGCTAGGAGCTTTCTTTGGTGCGCCATTGGGGGGAGCGCTATTTGCATTAGAACTTCCCCATCGACGCGGCTTGGAATATTACGAGGCGATTATTCCGGCTGTGCTGTCTGCCATTTTGAGCTTTACGGTGTTTCGCTTTAGCACAGGGCTATCGATCGGCGGTATGTATCACTTTGAGTCGATTCCGCCCCTGACCCTCATGAGCTTGCTAGAAGGAGCGGTTTTGGGAGCCGTGGGAGCCGCTGTAGCGCTGCTATTTGTACTGATATTTCGCGTGGTGGGCTATCTCACCGAACCGCTGCATCATCAAACGATCGTCCTAGCGACTTTGGGCGGTCTATCGATCGGTCTGATTGCGCTAATGTTTCCGCAAACCTTATTTTTTGGCGAAAAGCAAATTGATACTGTGATCGAACAGGGCGCGACCTACGGTATTGCGTTGCTACTGATGATTGGTCTGGCAAAAATGCTGGCAATTAGCTGTACGCTGCATTCTGGCTTCCGGGGTGGCTTCATTTTTCCGCTATTTTACATTGGCTCGGTCGTGGGTTTGGCGATTTCGCTGGGATTTCCGCAAATTCATCCGACGATCGGCATGGTTTGCTTGATGGCGGCGGTGAATGTGGCGATTACTAAAACTCCTGTCAGCACGACCGTCATTCTCAGCGTCATTGCCGATACCTCTATGGTGCCCGTGATTGTCATTGCTAGCTTTACTAGCTTCCTACTCACGACTGAAGTTTCGCTGATCAAAACTCAGCGATCGCGCATGGTACCTGCTGGAGAATATCAGCCTGCAAATAGCGATCGCCCAGCCGTCAGCTTTGGGGTGGTCGAACAGGCATAGTTGCCCGATGAGTCCCGCTTGGTGCGTCAATACTAATCTAGATATGCGTCGCGCGATTCCCTGGATGCAGTTTCAGGTGTGTAGTAAGTCGTTCATTCTTCGTTCTACAGAGGGGATGCCGGGGCGAGTGTGGCAGTCTCAAAAACCTGAGTGGATGGAGGATGTTTCAGCCCAGCCAGAAGCCTATTTTTCAAGAGATAAGATTGCAAAAGCGCTAGGAGTTAAAGCTGGGTTTGGTGTGCCAATTGTAGTGAGTACTCAAGTAGTGGCAGTGGTGGGACTGTCCATGTCTAAAGCACGATCGCTCGATCTGCTATTGATTGAGGAAACTCAGGCGATCGTCAACCACTTTCAGTACGAACTTGCCACTCAAAGTATCAATTGGTCAAGCCGATCGCCTGAAAGCACAGCAAACCCCTTTTCAGACAGCCTCCTAGTAGGTATAAAACATCTCTTGGAGTTTTTGAGGATCGCTCGTAATGGTCATACCTAGCATTAAGAGAAGACGGGCTTTCTGAGGAGTTAGGTTATCTGCAACAATAAAGCCATTTTCATCATCTTTTTCTTCCCCATTCCTCACGACTCGACCAGAACCCGTGCGAGAACTCCGGGCAATAATGATTCCTTTTTTGCTAGCTGCAATTGCCGCTGGCTCTAGCTGCACAGAAATACTGCCATCTCCAACCCCAGCGTAGACAATGCCTTTAGCTCCATCCGCGATCGCTGCATTAAGCATTGCGGGGCGGTTGCTGCCATAGGCGTAAACAATGTCAACCTGGGGCAGCGTGGTCAGTGTACCGACTTCAAACGGAGTTGCTACCGTATGTTTGCGCATCGACGTTCTGTAGAAGTAGGGTTTGCCCAACTCAACATAGCCCAGATAGCCCATGTCGTGCGCCTGAAAGGTGTTGAGGCTGGTTGTGTTGGTTTTTGTCACTTCCCGCGCCGCCGAAATTTGGTCGTTAAGGCTAACAAACACCCCTTTGCCGACCGATTCTGGACTCCCGGCGATCGCCACCGCGTTATATAAATTTAGAGGACCATCGGCGCTGAGAGCTGTGGCGGGTCGCATAGATCCCACGACCACGACGGGTTTTTCGCTCTTAGTCACTAAGTTGAGAAAGTAAGCCGTTTCTTCCAGGGTATCTGTCCCGTGGGTGATCACAACGCCGCTGACATCAGGCTGAGCTAGAACCTCATTAACGCGCTTAGCAATTTTTAGCAGACCCTCAACGGTCATGTCTTCGCTGGCAATTTGCAGCACCTGCTCACCCGTAATATTGGCAATATTTTTTAGCTCTGGTACGGCTGAGATCAAGCTTTCAACAGGTAGCTTTGCTGCCTGGTAACCAACAGTTGTAGTAGAAGTTGCGCCTGTTCCGGCGATCGTTCCCCCAGTTGCCAGAAGGATCACATTGGGTAAGCTTGCATTTGGTAAGCTGGGCGATGCTGTGGGGGTGGCAGGTGCAGGAGACTGAGCAATGACTGGTGCGATCGCCATAGCTTGGGGGATAGACTGCGATCGAGATGCCATTACGGGCAGGATCAGCAGAAGACCAAGAGTCAGCGCTGCCAATACTGATGGAATAAAGAGCTTTTTCCTCATAAATACCCTGAAATTGGTTTAGTCTCTGGAACGAGAGAGCAAGCGTAGCCCAGAGTTATATTCCACTTGTGTATTCTTGGGAACCTTTATGGCTCATTGTCACTTCACAAAGATTAGGGTTTCACAGAGGTTGTAGTTTCATAGCGTATCAGGTAGGTCTTTTTGAGGATGACGATCGAGAAAGTCGCTACCTGCCAACGGCACAAAGGGCACAACCCAGCAAAAATATTGGGTAAACAGCACTGCGTTGAAATTGACAAATACAGAAAGCGTGAGCAGAGCGCTAGTATACAGACCAATTTGCCGACGAATTACGCCAAAACAAATCAAGATGGTGAGAATTAGCATGGGCAAAAGTCGCAGACCCACCGTGTCTTTAAACAGGCTAGGTGAGCCAAAGCTATCATCTCCTTCTCGAATGGCAGAGAATAGAATTGATTTAACGAAACTCTCTGAATTCCAAATCAGAAACGGTAAGGATGTGATTAGTGGAATGCTAATAATGACAGCAGCGGCGAGGAGAACAGCTTTGATTTTATCGAGAGCTTTACTTCGAGCTTTATCTGGCTCAACCGATTCTGGCTCAACCGATCGCCATATCCAAATCAGATAGATAGGCACTAGAAATACGGCAATTTGCTTTACGCTAAGGGATAAGCTAAATAGCAATAGTGCAGTCCATTTATGCCGACGCAATAAAAACAGCGACAGAAGTAAAAAAAAGATGGGGATAAAGTCGATTTGGGATACCCGGGTGACATACATTGTCCAGCGGCTAAACAACCAAAAGCAAGCTGAAAACACTGCAAGTACAAAGCGTTGCTGACGATAAAAAACATAGAACAGCAGCGAACCAATGCCGAGATTAAATATTAAAAAGATATGCCGCCAGAAGTAAATCCAGGATGAATAGTCTTTCAGTCCTAGCAAATGAGTTAAGTAGGACAGCAAGCAAAATACAGGGAAATAGGTAGGATACTTTCTGTTCTCCGCCATGCCTCCTGACAAAATTCTGGCATAGGGATTTTCCCCAGCCAAGAGTCGGCGACTATCTTGCCAAAGATAGTAGATGTCTTTTTTGCCTTCGGTATTGTAAGCCCATAGCTCGGTATGCAGAATAGTTGCGGCTGCAATAATTGCAAATAAACACACGACTACAATCTTCTTTCTAGGCATGATAAGAACTACTCACGGGCGATCGCCAGAATATCATGAGTTAGTCATGAGTAAGCTATTGGGGAATCATGCGTTACAGCGCATTTTTTCAGAATTAATCTGAAACTGGATGCTGGAGATTCTCTTTTTACCGGGCAATTCTTGCGCTCCCAAGATGTAGCCTTCTTGCCGCAGCTCTTCTACCGTGCGCCAAAAGATTTGATTATTTCGAGAAGAGTTACTGCCTAAAAGATTGAGGTTCTTGAATAGAAACTGTTTAGAAATCACAAGATATTGTCCTTCTTGAGGAATATCCCATTTCATTCGGCTAGCCAGATAAATCAGCAGCTTGGTTTTATAGTCACTCTGCGTATTGCCGCCTAGCCGCTGACTAATATCCATATCACCTGCAAACAAAACATAGTCGCCCGTCCGTCCTGGACCTTCAAAAAACTCCAGGGATACGGTGTAGGCATCTGCTAATTCATAGGTATAGTCTGCTGCTTTAGTCAAGTCAAAATCTCGCGGCACATTGTCAATTTCATAGTCTTTGATCCGCAAAACGCTCTTGATGACTACCTTTGCGCCCATGTTACTGCCCTTGCGAAGAGACTGAGCTAGGACTAGCTC
>CASBQM010000536.1 GCA_949127645.1 Synechococcales cyanobacterium PMM_0036 | reverse complement strand
GGTTCGGCCGCCATGCGCAAGTTCTCTGGCGGTTGCCGGAGTTGTTCGGTGTCGGGAATTCCGACACCCCGACAGAAGCCCTTGAAATAGTTGGCCGGCCCATTACATATCAGTTCGGGAACCGTTTGGGGGCGGGTCGCCGTTGTTTTGTTGGGCCTCGGGTGCCGGGGGTGATAGTATCATTGGTCACGGCAGCGTGCCTATTCTATGACGCAAGAACAGCTTAACGATATTTTTAACCAGTATCTAAGGGTTCTCCGCAACAGGAATGTTGTTGATGAGGCGGGCCGACTTGCGCTGCTGGGCGAACTCCTAAACAAACCGGGCGTGATGGTGCGTCCCCCCCGTGTGCGGTCGGTTGAGTTTCACGTGGCGGTGGCTGCGATCGCGTTAGGGCCGCTACTCCCAATTGGACCCGTGAAAGCCGGGGCACCGCCGTCGTTCATCTCCATTCCATTATCCGTATTCCAGACGATCCAAAACCACTGCTCGATTACTGCACTGATTCTGCACCGCAACCGCGTGGCGCATCTGCGTCAGGAGAGTTCCGAATTGGATCGGCGTCGTCTTTATGCACGCTGGCTCGCTTTGGAGTTGACCCCTACGGTAGCGATGAGCGCAGAATCTGGGGCAATCATCCGGCGCTCTGTCCTAGAGGTACTTCGGTGTGAAGAGATCATCGGCACGACTAAGGATAAAAGGTGCCGCCAAGGGCTGGAGGAGGCCCTGGTAAATGTGAACAAAAACCCAGTAACTCAATCAACAGTTGTCGCGCTGCTTAAGTTGATCGATGAACCTCTGGGAGAGCTATTGGATAACAATCGGCGTCTTTTCGAGTGGATCGCCGATGACGATCCTGCCGTTAGCACTGCTGTTTGGTTTGGTAGGGGTGGCGACCTCGGGCGCAAGGAGGGCCGAAACGATTTTAAGACCGGATGGGAGGCCGAGTGGCCCATTCCCGGACTTTGGCTAGAGACCCAAGCCCGTGCCGCTTGCAACTTCGTCGATCCAATCCTCAAGCAATGGGCGCGTCTTGGACAACCCGCTCCCGCCGCCGGCGGCGTTGAAGTCATTGAGGAACGTAGGCTTGCCGCCGATGACTTGCACGACATGATGCTGACCGACGATCTTGTTGACGCATTTGACCCTCCTGATTTGGTAAACGGTGTAGTAATCAGGTTTGCTAAGCGTCACATGGAAACTCATGACATAACCGATCATGAGCCGCTCACGTTCGAGTATCGTCCAGTGCCTGTAGGGTACATGGACTTAACTAGTCATATTGAGGACCCCGGTTACGGACCACAGTGGACTGATGCCGGAGCTTCCGTGTTTCGAGGCGATCAACAGATCGCAACTCTTCGACCTGGAGCACGATATGTATTCCGCACGGGCGCGAGATCGCTACAGGGACCTCCGGGCAAAGTGCTTCCGCCATCTGACCGAATCGTTGCCAGATGTGACGATCGGCGCATGGACATTACTGGGGACGAAGGCGCGCGTTTGGACCCCTCTCGACCATGTATCACGTTTACCCCTCACGAGGATGCGTCAAGCATCATCGTCTCTGCTTGCGCCTGCGGAACCCTGCATTGCGAGGAGCGGCATAATATCTGCGGTTGGCAGCCAAAGGCCGACCCTCACGTCTCGCTGAAAGACTATATTTGGAATGCAGTCAAAGGCCCAATGGCGGTTGTCAAGAGCTCTACGGCAGCTTCCAAAGAGGACGTGAAGAAAGTGGCAGCGGAAAGCTTTAGAGGAAGCATGTATTATGCTCTGCTGACCTCCGAGACCAAACTTCGACACGGTGAAATGCGCATTTGGAAATGCATCGACTGTAATAGGAGGGCGCAGAGAAGAGCAGAGATCAGGCATTTGAGGCCGGGGTGTGGTGATCGTTTACGCCAAGTCCATGTAGGCGTGCTTTTCCAGCGCGAGATTAACACCTATGCTCTACGTGCCTATTGGGTCAACGACCAAGAGGAACTCGTAGCAGAGGTGAATGAGGCGTCAATATTTGGCCATCCGTGGTTGTCTGCATTCAGCCATTTTGCGTTGTGTCCCGAGTGGCCGCGACTGACCAGGCCCGAGAAGTTGACTTGGCGGAATACCCTTGGGTTCAATGATCCGGCGATTCAGATGTTGTCAGCATCGTATAACGGAGACTGGATCGAGGAAATCACGGCTCATATGAGCGGTGGCAATGGCAAGCCTGCCTATAAAGATATTGCTACTGCCGTGACCTTGTGGCTTGCAACTACACACCCAAACCCCACTCAACTGCGCCAACACATAGAGCAGGTAATTGCGCAACACATAGAGCAGGTAATTGCGTATGAAAACCCGTGGGCATTCTTACTCATTCATGGGTTTCCGCCTGAGCTTAGGATGACCAGTACATGTGTGCCAAGAAACGCGTATCCAGGAAATTGGAAGGCTGATTCCGCCGAGAGACGGGTGGAGTGGCTCAATTATCTCGCAACTGTATCAGGCCGTTCTGCGTACGAGCCATTCCTTGATGTGCAGCAACGACTGAAAGCCGGGCATATGAACAACAAAAAACGACCGCCATCACCGGTCGAACTGTGGGAGGCTGTCGAAAAAGCGGCTTCCAACAGCCCTTGGTTGCAACTTCTACTCAAAGGGGTTCCTTTCGGCTACGTCCCCCGCGTACCGCCTACATTTCTAGAACAGGTGAACTTGCTCGAAGAGGTCGTTGTTGCTAGCGGTGTC
>CASBQM010000535.1 GCA_949127645.1 Synechococcales cyanobacterium PMM_0036 | reverse complement strand
GGGCGATAGCTACCCTGGACGACATGCCGATGTAGGTGAGCTAAATTCTGCTCAAGCGATCGTCCAAATTGAGCGATCGTTTCTCCATCTACTCCAGCGCACCCCTGATTAGCCGCTACTTTCTGCCACGCCCTCTGAAAATTACTGAAACTGAGAAATTTAGCCTGAAGGTTTGGCATCAGATCACAATCTAGGTGAAGTCAATTCAGCAAAATTCTAAAATCCAGCAAAGATTTGCTAGGGTTAACCAGCACATGAAAGCGGGAATACTTCTATGTGGCTACTTTCATCGGCTACTCCAAAGATTACGTTCCTGTATCTAGCCTACGGCTTATTGGAAGAGGAGTATTCCAGCCCCCCTTATAGTGGTATCAAGCTAGTGGTATCAAGCAAGTTTGAGTCTGCACTTTTTCGCCCTTAGAAATCCTCTTTTTCTTGCCTCTCATGCCTGTCTCTCCCAACGGTTACACAGCCATTACCTTTGCCCCAGTCCAAGGCTTCATCGAAAAATCCCGCAAACTTCGAGATCTATACGGCAGTTCCTTTCTGCTCTCTTATCTAGCAGATCAACTCTGTGTTGCTGCTAGAGCCTATGCCAATCCACACAACCGACCTGTAAAACCTGAGATCGACGGCTATCCCGTGATCTCACCTGCCCAGATTGATGTCGCTCAAGGAACGCCTAACCAGATCATCATTGCCGGAGATTTTCCAGAGGAGATTGCCCAAGCCGCCTTGCAAGCATCCTGGAGTCAGGTGACGCAGACCTGCCGCGTTTGGATTGAGGAAAATATTAAGCAACCTGACGGTGAAGAATGGGAATATTGCTGGCGCAGAAACTGGGCAGACTGGACAAACCACGCCTGGGAATTCTTTTGGGCGACTGGAGACAGCATTACCGAAGCGCGGCAAAACTTAAATGAAGTGAAGCGATCGCGCAATTGGACAGGGGTTAACTGGACAGGAGAAAGTTCAACACTTTCTGGAGCCGATGCCCGTGCCTTTCCAGGGATGGGCAAAAAGATTAATCCAAAGACTCATAGCAAATCCGCAGAAGATGATGAAGTGAAACTGTTTTATGAACAGCTTAGTCGGCAGCTAGGGGAAGCCACCATTACTGCGAGAGAACAGCTCAGTATCCCAGAGCTGATCAAAAGGCTAATCACGATCGAGGCGGTTTATGGTCGATTCCCAGGCGTTGAGAAGCCTGCCACGTTCAGAGAGCTAAACCGTTTGCAAGCGAAATCTTCTGAAGCAACCGATCGCCAAGAGTCGAGCCGCTGGACGGGATGGTTTCAAGGCGATGGCGATCAGGCTGGTGACTATCTCAAGAAGTTAGACCCTGAGGGAACGCATCCTGAAAGAATCAATCAGTTCAGCACTCATATGCGAGATTGGGGCAGAAATTTGCACAAGTTTCTACCCCCGTCTCAGCGGCAAAGCCGTTTGGATGGCGAAGGACGTATTGTGTATGCCGGTGGAGACGACTTTTTAGGGGTGCTGTATCGCAATCAGCCAGAGCCAGAGCTGAGTCCCAGAGAATGCTTGAAATGGCTCATTACCCGATTTCCAGGAATTTGGAAACAACATGGTGAGCAGATCAACGTTAGCGTTGGGTTTGTCTGGGCTGCTCCCAACGTGCCGCAGCGAGATGTGTTGCAACACTGCCGCGAAGCTGAAAAGTCTGCAAAAGCAAACGGACGCGATCGCCTTGCCCTGCGCGTTCTGTTCAATGGCGGCAACTATCTAGAGTGGGTCTGTCCCTGGCGGTTCTTACCTGTGTTGCAGGATGATCGCGATCGCCATCAGAATCCTGATCCAGATAAATGGACACATTTTTACAACGATGTTGCCATGCTAGAAGCCCGTCATGCCTTTGAGGGCGATCAAATTGATGTTGCATTGGCGCTGTTCAAAGTGTATTTCGGAGAATCGAACGATTTACTGGACGAGAAAAACTGGTGGAACTCATCCACAGATGCCGAAATTTTAGTTGCTGGAATTTTAGGGGAACGCAAAAACTACGCCCATGATGACAAAGCAGATGGCGAACTGGATCTGATTAAAGTTCATAAGGCATTAAATGAATGGTTGATCAACCTGGCAAAAGTGGGGTTTCACCTATGTTCCGATACCTGATTGCGATCGAGCCTCTAGGGCTGCTCTACGGCAGTGCAGGCAAGTTTTTGTCTCCCGAAAATTTGGTGGGGCGATCGGGCAACAGCTTTCCGCCTAGTGCGGCAACGCTCTCAGGGCTGTTTGCAGCCGCGCAGGTAGACAACCTGCGAGAGCTATATCTAGCAGGGCCGTTCTGGTCAACGAGTCAAGAACTAGCCTCGAAAGCCCAAGACTTCTATGTGCCTACGCCCAAAAACTATTTCGTCAAAAACGGCAAAGTTGCCCATCGGCTGTCCTGGCAACCCCTAGAAGGCTCTGCCTATGGCTGGCGCGATCAGAATGGAAAAACTCCTGAAGGCAAATTTGATAGCAATACCTGGTTATCCATTCAGCAGTGGGATGATCCGCAAACGGTAAAGCAAAACCCCTGGAAGTCTTTGCCGCATCTGCATCCTCGGCTTAAGCCAGATGAACGGCATGTGGTTGACCCAGATAATGAGTCAGGCAGCTTGTTTTTGGAGAACGCCATTCATCAGGCAGCTTGTTTTTGGAGAACGCCATTCAGATGGAGCCAGATACTTGTCTAGTGTATTTATCGAGCCATGCGATCGCTCCTGGCTGGTATCGCTTTGGGGGGGAAGGTCACATGGTCGAAGTATCCTGTCACGACCTAACGCAAGAGAGGATCACGCAACTGGAAAACCCGATCGCCAGAAGTTTTGCTTTGATCACCCCGGCAGTCTGGGGTTCCAATCGGCTTTCCTATCGTGATCCGATTCTGTCTCAAAAGGGAAACCCTAAACGGCATTCCGATCCCATTGCCAAGACGGCAACCCCAGACAGCAATTGCCCTGCGGTCTGGCAAAGAGAGGCGCTTTTAACCGATCGCCCCACCCCCTTTCGCTATCGCCTGGGCAACCGAGAAGATCATCAGCCCGGTCAGCCCAAGCTGTTGTCTCGCGGGCGATATGCAGTTCCGGCTGGCAGCGTTTATGTGTTGCAGCAGCCTTTGGACAAACCCTGGCAAACCTGGTCGGAAGACTGGTTTCCTAGGGAAGGTCCTTCTTTGAAACGCTGGGGCTGTGGGCTGGCGCTGCCTCTGCCAAAGGCGATCGCCTCTGGTTCACTTTAAATTTCTGCAAGCTGACATTACAACATCAATCTCTTAGCCCTATGTACCACAAAGCCTACGGCATCATTGAAACCTTGGCTCCGCTGCATGTTGGAGCCAGCGCTGGCGAAGAAACTGGCAATCTCAATCTGATCTTTCGTGACCAGTTTACTCAAACGGGCATTATTCCCGGTAGCTCAATTCGGGGTCGCTTTCGAGCAGATATGCGATCGCGGTTTGGGAAAGCGCTAACGAATATTTGGTATGGGCATGATTCTAAAGCTGAGGCAGATGAAGACTCGATTAATTCTGAAAATTTAGCTGAGATAAACAACTTAGCTCAGCCTTTGGAGAAAACCAAGGATAGAACGACAGAATCCTTGGTCAAATTTGAGTATGCTTCCTTAGTTTGGCTACCGGTATTTTGTCCTGGGCAACCGATTGTTTGGGTGACTTGTCCTCGTTGGCTGAGACGGTACGCACAAATTACAGGCACCAATCCTCAAGATTGTTCTCTCGAGAGTATTCGTGAGTTTTTGAGAAAGTCGGAAACTGAGCCACTCAAGTATCCAGAACACCCGGTGAAATTGAATCAACACCGTGATCGGTTGTTCTTTAACCTAGGATTTTTGGACAATCTTCAGGCTCAGCCCCATTTGTCAGATTGGGTACCTCAAGGTATTAAGGTAGAACCAGATAATTTAGTCGTGGTTACAGATGATGAAATCAGCTTAATTCACGATATGGCACTTTATCGCCAAACGCGAACAAAGCTCAATGATGATGTTAAAAAAGTTGAGAATTTCTTTGGTTTTGAAGCACTGCCTGAGGACAGCATTCTCATCTTCCCCATTGCAATCAAGAAAGTTTTACCGCTGAAGGCTCAAACGGAACTGGCTAGTCTGAATCAAGCACCCTACTGGGTACCCTTCGACTCAGACAGACCAGAGGATGAAGAACTGTATTTTGGTGGTCTGGAGTCGATTGGATGTGGACGCTGCAAGGTGACAGTGCAAGGGAATTATTTTGTTCAATCTGAGGATTAATGAATAAACATGGTGTTACAAACTTACGGTCTCGATCGACAAGCTCAAAAATTAGTTGGCAAATACTTGGGCGAAGGCGTTCTCAATGAGTCTCATAAGATGCGTGTAACTGTAGCGTATGGTCTGGAGAGGTTTTGGGGTGAATACTTACGTCATGGTCTTGATACTCCTGAAGGCAGGTATTGGAAGGCGGTTTGGGACTGTTTAGTTGATATCTTAGAACCTGCCAATATTCACTTGCCGCTAGGAAATGTCGTGCTTGCTGCTGCTCCTCGAAATGAGAGTAAGGATGCTAAAGAAAGAAGAGAACGGAGAAATGCTGAGCTAGTTAATGCTGCTGCATC
>CASBQM010000534.1 GCA_949127645.1 Synechococcales cyanobacterium PMM_0036 | reverse complement strand
TTCTACGGTTATTTTTCATGATAAGTGAATTAGGTTAATTCTGATTAAATATATTCGTTTTATTTTTTAAAAGTAATCGTTTATTGTTGAATCCTGCGGGAGGTTACATGGAAAATCAAAATCAAAATATTAAGGCTGGTGGTGACCTCGACATGTCCAGTGGAACAAGGGTCAATATTGGTGGTGATGTTACTGGCTCTAGCATCATCCTTGGTGACTTAAATGGTCGCGTTTCTAACACTATCCAATCTATTCGAGATATTGCTCAAGGAGAAACGCAGGATCTTGCAGATATTCTTGGTGCCTTGCAGACAGCTATAAATACCGATGAAACCTTATCTGAATCACAGAAGGTTCAGGCAATGGAGGCAGTAGCGACTTTAGCAGAGGAATCTCAAAAACCCAAGGAACAGAGATTACCTAAAATGTGTTCAATGGCAATGAATGCACTTAAAGGCATAACTAGTACCCTCTCAGATGCCAGTAAATTGGCTGATTTACTCAAAACTCACCTACCAACCTTAGTTAGTTTGTTAAGTTTATGAGTCTTTAGAATACAAGTTATTTATGAAAGTTTCGTCTAACAACGCCCATGCACACCGACCGCCAGAAATTGATCGGTTATGAAGCAGAGGTTATCTGCGGCGGGTGATGGGCACCGTTATCCTGCTCGAATATCGGTAAGTTGGACATCATCCCCAGCCAAGCAGTAATCTCGTCAAAGGTTAATCGCCAAAAAAAATCTTGATTCCTGTCGAAATGACCAGGCTTCATCCGTTATAGAGATAGAGCGCATAGAAGACCTCTTTGTGCTCAGTTAACCTAAGACGGATTTAATTATGAAGTATGCCATTTTGGTTTACGAGACAGAGCAAGACTTTGCTAACCGCGAAATTCACATGCCTGCTTACAATGCCTACTCGCAAGCACTGTCAGAGGCAGGTGTAATGACAGGAGGTGCCGCACTCCATCCCAGTCACACGGGCACAACCGTGCGCCTCCAAAACGGACAAAGGCATGTGCAAGATGGTCCTTATGCCGATACCAAAGAGCAACTGGGCGGCTTCTTCATTATCGATGTCGCTGATCTAGATGCCGCATTGGATTGGGCAGCCCGTTGTCCTGCTGCTAGCAACTGTGCCGTGGAAGTCCGACCTCTATTACCCATGAATTAGCGTTAGGAGAACATCAAATGAAACTGTATTACTTTCCCCCCTCTCCCAACACACGCAAAGTTCATGCTGTTGCCATTTATCTGGAACTTCCTGTGGAACTACAGTTGGTGGATTTGCAGAAAGGTGAACAGCGCACCCCGGAATTTCTCAAATTAAATCCTACGGGGCGGACTCCGGTCTTGCAAGATGGTGACTTTGTCCTCTGGGAATCAGCTGCGATCATACAATACTTGGCGAGTCAGGTTCCGAACACGCTCTGGCCTGAGGATGGGAAGAGCCGTGCGGATATTATGCGTTGGCAAAGCTGGCAACTTGCTCACTGGTATCCTGCCTGTCAACCGTTGCAATATGAGAATTTTTTCAAACCCCTGCTGCAACTGGGCGATCCTGATCGCCATGTGATTGAACAGGCTACGGAACAATTCCATAAAGCGGCGATCGCGCTAGATACTCATCTGGCAGAGCGCAAATTCCTGGTCAACGACAGCCTGACGTTGGCTGACTTTTCGGTTGCCAGTGATTTGACCTATGCCATACAAGGGCGCTTTCCTTTAGAGAACTATCCCCACATTCGCAGTTGGTATACTCGCATGGAGCAGTTACCCGCCTGGGAAAAGACAGCACCAAGAGGTTAATGACAAGGATGGAGGCACGTCAAGCCGCAGAATTAGCCGCACGAAACTCCTATGGTCGTCTGGTTGCGTATTTAGCCGCGCGATCGCAGGACATTGCGGCGGCAGAAGATGCCCTTGGCGACGCTTTTCTGGCTGCCTTAAAAACCTGGTCAGACAGTAACATCCCTGAAAATCCTGAAGCATGGCTGCTCGTAACCGCGCGGCATCGATTGATTGATACCGCGCGGCGCAGCCAAGTTCAAAATCGTGCCTTCCATGTTTTGAAAGAATCAGTGCTGGAAGGACAATCAGACCTTGCGCTGGAAGATGTTGCCTTTCCTGATAATCGTCTGAAATTGCTCTTTGTCTGTGCCCATCCCGCCATTGACGGATCACTCCATACGCCTTTGATGCTCCAAACGGTGCTCGGTTTAAATGCGGTTCAGATTGCGTCAGCATTTTTGGTGGCACCCGCCACCATGAGTCAGCGACTGGTGCGGGCAAAGGCAAAAATTCGAGATGCGGGCATTGCCTTTGAATTGCCCACAGCAGAAGATTTACCCTTGCGGTTGTCCGCTGTGCTGGAAGCTATCTATGCCGCCTACACAACGGGGTGGGAAACGGTGACTGGCAGCGATCCGCGATCCAGAGGGCTGACCGTAGAAGCAATCTGGTTAGTGCGTCTCTATGTTCAACTGATGCCGGAAGAACCAGAAGCACGAGGACTTTTGGCGCTGATGCTCTACTGCGAAGCCCGCCGCGATGCTCGTCGTGATGCTGCGGGTGCTTATGTGCCTTTGTTACAGCAGGATACGACACTCTGGTCACAGCCTATGATCGATGAAGCCGAGCGAGAATTGGCTCATGCCGCCACGTTTCAGCAATTAGGACGCTTTCAGCTTGAAGCGGCCATTCAATCCATCCACGCTCAACGTATCGTAACTCAGCAAATTGATTGGCAAGCGCTGGCACTATTATATGAGGGTTTGATTCAGCTTTCACCGACTCTAGGCGCATTGGTGAGCCATGCTGCGGCGATCGCCGAAACGCAAGGATTAGACCAAGGCTTACGGCTACTCGAAACACTCCCCGCTGAAGACGTGAAAAGTTATCAACCCTATTGGGCGCTAAAGGCTCATTTACTTAAGCAGTTAGGGGACAAATCTACTGCTCGGCAAGCTTATTCGCAGGCGATCGGTCTAACAGAAGACTCGGCTATACGCGACTTCCTTTTGCATCAATCTTTGCCATTGAATGATTAAGATGTAACGAGATTGCCGCAGGCTAACAACGCAGTGGAGCGGACAGTCTAAAGTGATCGCTGATCTTGTAGGTT
>CASBQM010000533.1 GCA_949127645.1 Synechococcales cyanobacterium PMM_0036 | reverse complement strand
TCGATCGCTGTCGGTTTGGGACTCAGGCAGGTCATCCGCTCTTGGGCGCTGCCGACTATCGGCTAGTTCATCACTGCTCAAATGGGCGATCGGTCTATAGCTTTTGTATGTGTCCGGGGGGCATGGTGGTGGCTGCGGCATCGGAGCCAGGACGAGTCGTCACCAATGGCATGAGTCAATATTCTCGCAACGAACAAAATGCTAACAGCGCGATCGTCGTAGGCATTACCCCAGAAGATTATCCTGATCACCCTCTGGCAGGGATTGACCTACAGCGGCGGCTAGAAGAACGCGCCTTTGAGTTAGGTGGCGGCACCTATGAGGCTCCAGGGCAGCTCGTGGGCGACTTTATCGCCAACCGCCCTTCTCAGGCGCTAGGCAGCGTTAAACCGTCCTATACTCCCGGCGTGCATTTAGGCGACCTCAACGAGAGTTTGCCAGAATACGCGATCGCCGCCATCCGGGAAGCGCTGCCTGCCTTTGAGCAGCAAATTAAAGGATTTGCCATGGAGGATGCCGTTTTGACCGGGGTCGAAACCCGCACCTCATCGCCGATTCGCATCAGGCGCAGAGAGGATTATCAGAGCTTAAATACGGCCGGACTTTACCCGGCAGGGGAAGGAGCCGGATATGCGGGTGGCATTCTTTCGGCAGGAATTGATGGCATCAAGGTCGCTGAGGCGGTTGCTCTAAGGATTACAGGCACTTCTCAACTCTCAAGAAGCAGCTAAGTTGAGGCTTCTCGTTCTAGCAGTGCGCGTTTGCGTTCAACTCCCCAGCGATATCCGCTCAGTTCGCCGTTGCTGCGAACCACTCGGTGGCAGGGGATAGCAACTGCCAATCTGTTTGCGGCACAGGCAGTCGCAATCGCTCTCACGGCTGTGGGGCGATCGATTTGTTGGGCAACCTCTGCGTAGCTGATTGTTGTTCCAGATGGAATAGTCTGTAACGCTTGCCAAACCCGCTGCTGAAAGGCGGTGCCCTGGATGTCTAGCGGTAAATTCAGTCCGCGATCGGGAGTCTCAATCAGCGCTATCACCTGCGCCACCCAGCCAGAAAAAGTTGCATCAGATTCACGGATCTGGGCATTAGGAAACCGTGTTTGCAATTGCGCCATCAAAGCTTGAGGGGTGTCACCAAAATCGATCGCACAAATGCCCCGTTCTGTAGCCGCAACCAATACCCAGCCTAAAAACGATCGCTCGATCGCAAACTGAATTTTAATCTCTGCTGCCCCTCTTTTATACTGGCTTGGTGCCATGCCCAACATATCCGTTGCTCCTGCATAAAAGTGGCTATTGGTGCCAAATCCTGCGTCATAGAGGGTCTGAGTTACAGATGCCCCTTGCTGTAAGCTGTCCTGCACTCGCTTTTGCCTCTGGGCGATCGCATAGGCTTTGGGCGTGACTCCCACAATTTCTTTGAATATTCGCTGAAAGTGGTACTGGCTCAGTCCCGCGACTGCCGCCAATTTGCTTAGAGAAAGCGAGATTTCTGAAGCTTCAATCATTTTGCAGATTTTGGCGATTAACTGCACTTGCTCCTCACGGGGCGATGTGGCGTTAGGCTGACACCGCTTGCAAGGACGAAAGCCCGCCTGCTCAGCCTCAGTACAGGTTTGAAAAAACCGGACATTCTGACGGCTTGGCAACCGTGAGGCACAAGTCGGACGACAGTAAATGCCCGTTGTTTTGACGGCATAGACAAATATTTCATCGGCATGGCGATCGCGGTTTGCCAAAGCTTGCCAACGCAGCTCGTCTGTCCCGAAAAGTTCAGCTATCGCGCTTTGCATGGCGCACTCTCCTAAAAATTGGCTGCCTTCAATCATGATGTTATCGATTGCCGATTGCTATCTAATTCTTGCGGTCTAATTCAGGGGTTTAATTCAGGGGCTTAATTTAAGGGAACCGATCGCGTTACCCTGCGTAGGTTGTATCATTCTTTTCTATGAGCAGAACCCTCCCCAAACGAAGGACGATCGCCCAAATTTTAATTAAGTTTCGGCTGCTGTGGCTGATCCTGATTGCGTTTTTCTTGCTCTCAGGCTGCGTTCGTGACGATATCAGCATTCGCTTTGACGATGCCAATCATGGGCAATTTGTGCAGCAGATTCGCATTGCTCAGCCTGCTACCGGATTGGAGGGTGTGATGGCGATCGCTTGGCTAGAGCGATTGGAACACCAAACCGAAAGACTGGGTGGCTGGGTACAGCATCCCGGCAGTCAGGAGAGCATACTAACTCTTCCTTTCTTTAACGCCAAAGATCTGGAAACTAAGTTTAATCGGCTGTTTAGGGCAGAGTTTGAGACGGAATTTGAGACCAAGCTGCGATCGGGTAAGGGGAAGCGTGAACCCTTACCAACCATTCCCTCCCATCTCAAAATGCGATCGGGCAACTGGATTCTCTCACAGCGGATGGTTTTGGACTATGAGCTGGATCTGCGATCGCTTAACGAAATTTTTGTCAGAGGTGTTGCAGAATCGGGAGGGGGTTCAAGAGTAGCGAAGGTGGCGATCGATCCGCGCCAAATCTTGAGTCTGGAATTTCGACTCAGCACGCCTTGGGGAGCGCGGGTGATGGAAACTGACCAAACTCCGGCGAGGCGCAATCAGGGAAGACAGCTCATTTGGAAGCTAGAGCTTGGAGAAATTAACCATATTTCCGCCATTTTTTGGGTACCTAGCCCGATTGGCATTGGCGCAATGCTGATCGTCCTATTAGTGCTGGTCGGAGGCGTTGCTGAATTGAGGTATGGACAGCCAAATCCGCCCTCACCCTAGCCCTCTCCATTTGGGAGAGGGAACAAGACTTCTAGCTCCCTTCTCCCTAGGGAGAAGGGCTGGGGATGAGGGCAAATCATATCCTCATTCAGCAATGCCTTAGTCGGACTATTCATTAAGGCTCAGTCTCCCAAGGTTTTGACGAACTCATAGCTAATTTTTCCTTGGGCATTACGAGGTAGCGTTTTCACTGCAATCCAGCGCTTCGGCTGCTTGAACCTGCTGAGATGAGGAGCGATCGATCCTTGAATCTCAGCCACCTCTACGTCTAGATGGCAAGGCACATAAACCGCCGTCACCGCCTCTCCCCACTGGCGATCGGGCAGACCCACGACACAAACATCTGCCACTAGACCCGTTGCCCGAATGACGGATTCAACTTCGTCGGGAAAAACATTTTCACCCCCCGTAATGATCTTACGGCTGGCGCGTCCTACAAGATGCAGATAGCCTTCTGCATCCAGGTAGCCCACATCGTCGGTTTGAAATAGGTGATTAAAAGCACTCATCTTGTCGTAGTAGCCCAACGCCAAGGAATCAGATTGAATGGCGATCGCTCCCACCTGTCCCGGCTCCATTGGTTGATTTTGTGGATCGACAATCTGAATCTTGGCATGGGGTAAAGCTCTGCCACAGCCCGTTTTCCCTGCCAAAAAGTCTGTGGGCTTCAGCGTCGCTACCTGCGAGGCGGTTTCTGTCATGCCGTAGGTGGGCGCTAGCCGAATCTGATGCCGCCTTGCCGCCACCAGCAGGTCATCCCAGGCAGGTGCGCCGCCCAATAGCACCGTATGAAACCGAGACAGCCATGCGATCGCCTCTGGGTTTTGCAAGAGTCGCTGGAGCTGGGTAGGGACGAGGGAGATAAAAAAATCAGTTGGATCGAATTCTGGCGGCGGCTTAAAATCTGGCAGCTTAAAAGGCACGATCGCCAGTTTGCCACCCGTAAGGAGCGATCGCATCATCTGCATCAATCCGCTGACGTGATAGAGCGGTAGTGTGCAGCAAGAGTTGACGACATCAGTCTCAAAGTATTGCTGAAATCCCATTACGGATGCCGTCAGCGTTTGCCAAGTGTGTACGGCAAACCGCACCCGTCCTGAAGAGCCACCTGTCGGAATCATAATCCAGCCCGGTTTTGGCGACCCATTCTCCGACCTGATGCTCTGCAATTTCGTTGCTTCCCCCAAAATTATATCTGGCTGAATCTGCTCAAATACCTGCCGCCATTCTGCTTCAGCCCAATGGGGATTGCCCATAAAAATTGGGCAGTTCGCAGCACAGGCGGCGATGAAGTTTGCCAGAAACTCCGCCGGATCGGGTTCAGCTAGCAGCACAGTCGGAGGTTGTCCAGCCGGAGGTCTGCGATCGCCCCCTTGTGTCAATGCCTGAAACTGAATTTCTGCCCGTTTTGTCAGACTTTGGCAGTCTAGTCCAATTAGCCAGGAGTCGTGGGAGCGCTTCTGTAGGAGTGCGATCGGGGAAGTCATGGCTGCTATTAAACCATGCATTGACTCCGTAAATCGTCTGCTCTAGCGCAAACATCGCTTTCTAGTGAGAAGAAGAAAAGCCCGGTGGGAGGAAGAAAAGCTTAAGATAACTTCAGTTTTGTGCTTTTAGCTACAGAAATATATTATGATCAGTTCATTGAGAGAGAACTCCCTCTAAGAATTTAGCGTTTGGCAAAAGAACTATGGCTACTACACTACATTTCAACCTGAACGAAGTCGATGCTCAGCATCAGGCAGCGATCGCGGCTTCCTTGACCCGTCGGCTAGAAGTCGCTAAAGCGGCTCAAAACTTTCATCTCGTCGCGCTGTTAGAACAAGAGCAACAGCAGCTCGGGCTAGCCAAAAAACACCATGGCTCAGATCTCGTGACTCAAATCAAGCAAGTTTGGAATTCCTGGATGGACGCGATCGCCCATCATTCCATGCTTTCAATTGACCAAATCATGAGCGATTCTGGCACTGTCTTGTGGCGTGCTTATGATCCTCGCACAGGCAAAACTCTCTACGCGGAGTCTGAGTCTGAGGTCGTGCAATGGATTGAAGACAATGATTTAGGGCAATAAGCTTGGGCTAGCAGCAAGCTTGGGCTAGCGATAAGCTTGGGCTGTCAGTAGGCTTAGATTCCCAGCGATTTTGGCACGTTCGCAGCGCGAACGTGCCAAAACTATTTGCATCCTACGCTTCCACAACCAGTCGATCGACCGGACGGGCAATGCAAGATAAGATATAGCCCGCTTCTTGATCAGCCGCGCTGAGGGCAATGGGCTGACCCGCGTACTGTACCTGACCTTCACGCGCCAGAACCTTACAGGCACCGCAGGAACCCACCCGGCAGGCATTCCGAATTGAGATGCCCTCCTGTTCTGCAAGCTCCAGAACAGAGGTATTGCCATCCGCTGGAACACTGCGATCGGAGTTGGCAAACTTAACTAAGGGCGCGACTTTAACGGCAGTGTTGCCCCCAGAAGAATTGGGAGAGAGGTCGAGCGACTTGCCTTGACCATTGCGGCTGGGAGCGATCGAACCTTGAGCAGGAACAGATTTAGAAAGAACTGTTTTGTTGACTTTAGACAGGTTGGCAGCGCTGATGGTAGATGTATCTTGAGCAGAAGCGGCGGGAGCAGCCTTTGCAACTGGCTTACCTCCAAAGCTTTCCTGCTTATATTGCTGCATCGGAAAATTGACGGACTCCAATAAAGATTTGAAGGTCTGCACAAAGCCGTCAGGGCCACAGGCATAGACTGCGCGATCGAGCAGATCGGGTACAACCACGTGCAGCATGGATTTCGAGATACGCCCCGTTAGCCCCAGCCAAGGATATCTAGCAGAAGGCTGAGTTGTGGTAATTGCCAAACGAAAATTCGACATTTGGGCAGACATCATCGCCAGCTCATCTCGAAAAACAATGTCCTCAGGTCTGCGGGCGCTGTGTAGAAAAACGATGTCGCAATCTGCTAGGGTATCCTGCACCCAGCGCGCCATCGACATCATGGGCGTAATGCCGCTACCTGCCGAAATTAACAGTATCTTGGGCGGCAAATCAGGTAGACAGGTGAAGTGTCCGATCGGAGTACCCACAAATTTGACGCGATCGCCTACCTTAAAAGAGCTGTGCAGCCAGCTAGAAACCACGCCCGGACGAACTTCTGGATGACCAGATGCCTCGCGCTTCACGGTGAGATGAATCGCATGGGGACGCGTTGGAGAAGAGGAGATCGAGTAGGGGCGAAGAATAGACTTCCCGTCAATCTCGATCTCTAAGTTGACAAATTGTCCAGGCTTGTAGTTAAACGTCACGGGTGGCTCGGCAACAAAGCAAAACGTTTTGACATCAGGCGTTTCGTCAATAATCCGGCAGCATCGCACCTGCAAATCTCCCGATGTCCATTGCGGTTCTATTGCAGTTAGCGACAAGTCTCCATCTGCGACAGCAAGCGATGGCGGCTCCATTTCTTCAATGTGGATATAAGTCTCTCCTATTTGAAGTAAATCTCCTACCCGCAGCGATCGCTTGTCGTTCTCCTCGACGAGTTCTCCATTGAGCGACGAGCCAGATGTGCTGCCATCATCTATAAAGTAATAGTTGCCGTCCTGGTAGATGATTTTTCCATGTACTCGGCTGACCTCTTGAGCAGATAGCACAAGGTCACAGGTCGCGTATCTTCCAATCACCCACTCTAGCTGTCCAGGACGAGACTGGGTTAAAATGTGAGTTCCAAATTCTTGCTGCTCGAAGTTCACCGATTTGAGTTTCAACATATGTAGTCTCCCGGATAGTTTGTATGGAGTAGCCCGTAAATTAGACCCAGCCCATGCGGGTTAAAGTCGTCGCTTCTGAGGGGGAATAGAACGGGCGATCGTTCGGTTAGCGGGTTTAGCAATGGTTCTAGCTAGCGTTTCTGAATCTTCGCCAGCCGATCGCGCAGTAGAAACGACTAATAGCTCTGGGTGAGTAGTGGCGATCGCTTGAATCGCCGTAAAGTGATCGGAGTCTTGAATCTGAAGATCTTGACGCAGCTTTTTACAGAATTCAAAGCTTTGAGAAGGATCGGTCACACGCTGCTCTAGCAAATCTTGCACTACGCCTGTATAAGTCTGCAACTGGAGCTGTTGCGAGACACCCAACAAGACCTTCGCTAGCGTATATACTTCATTCGAGGTCAATTCTTCAAGGGAACGCCCATCCAGCAACTTGGGATCGATCGGAAACTGCTGGAGTTGCTTCCGGAGGCTGGTAGACATACTCTCCCGATTATACTGAGCATGGGTACGGCTCAGCGTCCGGTAAAGCCAGATTGCTCCCACCAAAACAACCAGCGCATTAAACCCTAGCAGAAGATAAGTTGGCAATCGATTCAGCGAAGGACGCGCACCGTAGGAAAAGAACGTCCAGAAGGATATAGCCGTAAACAATGTAAATACAACGTGCTGGGCTTGTTCGGCTGAAGCAGGTTTCTTTCGCCATACTGTATACCGACGATATAGTTTTTCTAACGTCAAGCCCCAGACAAACGTAACGGAAAGCAAAACGCCGTAGGTAATGAACACAGCAATAAATTTAGGAATACCAATTGAGTGACCCTGAATGTAAAAACCGGGATCAAATAATCTGCTCAATAAATCTCTCTCATGTGTCCAGGTGCCCGTAAAATAATAATCCCAGTTACCAGAGTATAGGTAATAGTACAGATAGAAGCTAATGACCATACCCAGATATCCATACTGCACCAGGCGGCGACCCGGCTTTTGCAGTTCTTGCCAGTAGGTTTTTTCAGCATCAATGTCGATACAGGGCAGCTTGCAGCCAACGCAAGCACTTTGCTCCTTTCCAGTTTTGGGGTCTACTGTACGACACATGGATTGCGTTACGCTCGGCTTTGGCGTAGTGTGTGCTTTGCTGCCCATGAGCGATCGCGGACCCGTGTAAATCATTTGCACAGGAGCCATCGGGCAGAAATAATTGCACCAACTTTTCCCGGCATAGAGATAGCCAACGAGAGTAGCAGAAGCAATTGTCCCGATTAGAAAATAGGCTAGAGCCGTGCGATCGCCATTCACAAACAAAATTCGTAGCCCTAAACCCAGGACGAACAGGCTGGACTGCACATACAAATGGTTCTTTCCGAGCCAGGAATTCTCGCCGATCGTTACCAATTCATAGCGCACTGCTTGGGTAACTGGATCAACAACCTTGCGCTTACGCTGTATCCCCAAAGCCCGTGGAATCTGAGACAGAAAGGATAGCGGACAAATTCTTCGCCAAAATTCATGCCCAAATACCAGCAAAATAAAGATCCCCGCAGGCACAATCATCGCCCACCACATCAAGACACTCATAGAGTAAGATTCTTGCGGTAAACAGGTTTCTCGAATCTTGACGCACTGGTTGAGATCAATGTGAAAGGGGCTAGCCAGATTATTGGGATGGGTGAAATATGGCGTAATCGGATCATAAAACAAGGATGCAATCAGCAGCAGCCAGCCCAACGTTAGGAGCCAACGAACTCGGTGCATTGTGGTTTCCGAAACTTTGTTTAGCATCTAGATAATTTCTCTCTACTGATGAGCTTTTTTCTACGGGTGAACAGGCATCGGTGGATGCTTTGCTTTAGTAGGCAAGTTTTGCAAATTAACTCTTGTAAACCTCTAGGGGATCGCACGGGAACTAATCTGCCAGATTCTCAGTCGTTTCTCTCGGTTAACTCCTACGAGATAACGATGATTAGGACCCAGGGCAACCGCAACATCTTGACCGCACTTGCTGGATAACGTGGTCATCAAACTGCCTTGAGGACTCCAGACGCGAATATTGCCATCGTTGTGAACGGTGACGGCGTGCTGTTTTCCTAGCAGCGTCGTCACAAGCTGGGCAGAATTCTGAGGAAAGGCTCGCATTAACCTCTCCTGCTGCAAATTCCAAACCAGCGTCCGATCTTCGCCAAAGCTAAAGAGCGTATGATCATCTGCCATGCGAAGGCTAACAATCGCCCCTTTATGTCCGGCGAAAGTGCGCTGAAGCTGCTCGGTTTGCACATCCCAGAGCTGTAAATCGTGAGTATTGTCAGCAGTCACCAATCGGTCTGAATTGCCGCCGTAGGTCATTGCCGTTACCGAGCTAGTGGCAGGCAAACTGCGTAGGGGC
>CASBQM010000532.1 GCA_949127645.1 Synechococcales cyanobacterium PMM_0036 | reverse complement strand
TAGGCATGACTTGGAGCCTATTTCGAGTTGCATCACCTGTGTAGGTTCACTCGAAGGGTGTACTTTTTCTAAGTTCTGCGTCACTAAGCGGCTGCATCGCTCAATTAGTCCGGGCTATCCAAAAGCATCTGTCAAAGGCACCTATGGAAACCGAAAGCATGAACGGAGGAGGCTTTGCGATCGCAGAGTCCTCTGATCCAGAACCATCAACCCCCAAAAAGAAGGCAAAGAAAAAATCGAAGAAAAAGGAAAAACTCTCAAGACTGAAGGTACGATACCAGACTTCTGAGGGCGAACAAAGCTCTACGCTTTCCAGCAAAGATTATGATAAGGAGCTTTCCCGGCTCCAGGTGGAGCTTGTGAAGATGCAGTACTGGGTGAAACATACGGGCACTCGCATAGTCTTGCTGTTTGAAGGGCGAGATGCGGCGGGCAAAGGCGGTACTATCAAGCGCATTACGGAACCGCTAAATCCGCGAGGCTGTCGCGTGGTGGCGTTGGGCACACCTAGCGATCGTGAGAAAACCGAATGGTATTTTCAGCGCTATGTGCCACATCTTCCAGCGGCAGGTGAGATTGTCTGTTTCGATCGAAGCTGGTACAACCGGGCTGGGGTCGAACATGTCATGGGATTTTGCACCGAGGCGCAGTACGAAGAGTTCATGCAAACCTGTCCAGAATTTGAGCGGATGCTGGTCAAGTCTGGCATTATCCTGCTGAAATACTGGTTCTCGGTCAGCGATGAAGAGCAAGAGCGCCGCTTTCAGTCTCGCACCATAGATCCGGCTCGGCGCTGGAAGCTGAGTCCGATGGATCTGGAATCGCGCGATCGCTGGGTGGAATATTCCCAGGCGAAAGACACGATGTTCTCCCATACCAACATCCCCGAAGCACCCTGGTTTACAGTAGAAGCAGACGACAAAAAACGCGCTCGCCTGAACTGCATCAGCCATTTCCTAAGCAAAATTCCCTACGTAGACATGACCCCCGAACCGCTGGAATTGCCCCCGCGCAAAATGGATCACAGCTATGTGCGTCCTCCTCGAAATGAGCAGTTCTTTGTGCCTCAAATGTACTAGAACCTAAGTACAGCCAATCCGCAGTACAGCCAATCCGCAGTACAGCCAATCCGTAGTACAGTCAATTCATTCGTATCCCCCTAACCCGAAAGAGCATCATTATGAGTCATGAACTGCGCGTTCAAGCTATCTCTCAAGTCACCGATCGCAAGCCTTTTCCCGCTAAGGTGCCGCAGCGTCTGGAGGCACTATGGGCAACCGATGTGTTTACGCTGAGCAAGATGCAGGCAAGTCTTCCCAAAGATATCTTCAAATCTGTGAAGCACACCCTGCAAACAGGTGGAAAGCTGGATGTATCCGTGGCAGGTGCGGTAGCTGCCGCTATGAAAGATTGGGCGACTTCTAAAGGTGCGCTCTACTATGCTCACGTCTTCTATCCGCTGACCAACGCCACTGCTGAGAAGCACGATGGCTTTGTCTCGGTGCAGGGCGACGGCTCGGTAATCACAGAGTTTACGGGCAAAGTTTTGGTTCAGGGTGAGCCAGACGGATCATCGTTCCCCAATGGCGGCATTCGCTCTACTCCGGCTGCACGGGGATATACCGCCTGGGATGTCACTAGCCCTGCCTATGTGATGGAGACAGATAATGGCGTGACGCTGTGTATTCCCACAGTCTTCATCTCCTGGACAGGAGAAGCCCTCGACAAGAAAACGCCGCTACTGCGATCGAATGCGGCGATGAACAAAGCTGCTACCCGCATGCTGAAGCTGCTGGGGCATACGGAAGTGGCTACAGTCAACTCTAGCTGTGGCGCAGAGCAAGAATACTTTTTGGTTGACGCGCACTTTGCCCACAATCGCCCTGATTTACTGCTGACGGGTAGAACCCTGTTTGGCAAGCCTGCCGCCAAGGGGCAACAGTTTGACGACCACTACTTTGGAGCCATTCCAGAGCGGGTGCAGGTCTTCATGCAGGATGTGGAAGAGAAAATGTATCGGCTGGGAATCCCGGCGAAAACTCGACACAACGAGGTTGCCCCCGGTCAGTTTGAGCTAGCGCCTTTCTTTGAAGCAGCCAATGTCGCTAGCGACCATCAGCAGTTGACGATGACGATTCTCAAAAATACGGCAAAGAAGCACGGCTTTGTCTGTTTGCTGCATGAGAAGCCCTTTGCTGGAATTAATGGTTCGGGTAAGCACGTCAACTGGTCGGTGGGCAATGCCACTCAGGGAAATTTGCTCGATCCGGGCGATACCCCCCATGCCAACATGCAGTTCCTGCTATTTTGCGGTGCCGTCATTCGTGGCGTTCACAAATATGGACCGCTCTTGCGAGCAGTAGTTGCGACTGCTAGTAACGATCACCGTTTGGGTGCTAATGAAGCGCCTCCGGCAATCATCTCAGTGTATTTGGGATCGCAGCTAGAGAATGTGTACGCGCAAATTAGCCAGGGGCAGCCCGAAAGCTCTGATCATGCGGGAGTCATGGATCTGGGTGTGGATACCCTGCCCGTGTTCCCTAAAGATCCAGGCGATCGCAACCGGACTTCACCCTTTGCCTTCACAGGCAACCGCTTTGAGTTTCGGGCGGTCGGGTCGGGTCAGTCGGTTTCGGGACCTCTGGTGGCGATGAACACTATTTTGGCAGATTCCCTCACCTGGATTGCCGATGAAATGGAGAGCAAGATGGCGGCAGGTGCTGACCTCAGCACGGCTGCTCATGCGGTGCTCAAAGAAGTCATGGACAAGCACAGCGCTGTGGTGTTTGGCGGCAACGGCTATTCGGAGGAATGGCACAAAATGGCGGTAGAAGAGCGGGGTTTAGCGAACCTGCGCACGACTGCTGATGCTCTGCCTGTACTCAAGGCAGATTACGTTGAGGAGCTGTTTGAGCGCGTCGGCGTGTTGACTCCGGTAGAACTCGAAAGCCGTTTCGATGTTTATGCAGAGCAGTACATTCAGTCTATTGAAGTCGAAGCAAAACTGGTGGTGAGTATGGCAAAAACCATCATCTATCCTCCTGCTGTTCGGTATCTAGCTGAGCTTTCTACCGCGATCGCCAGCCTGAAGGAGATTGGCATTGAGCTGGAGAAGGAAAGCGCTGAAAAAGTTGCGGCACTGGTGAAGCCCATGATGGACACCGTGAGCAAACTGAGTGCCGCGATGGGCAAGCATGACTTTGCGACCACAGAAGACCATATGCAGTATATGGCTCAAACCATTCGTCCTTTGATGGATAAGGTGCGGGAATATGCTGACGGACTGGAGGGCGAAGTTGCCGATGATTTCTGGCCCTTGCCTACCTATCAAGAAATGCTGTTTGTAAAATAGCTTATCTCGTGAAATAGCTTATCTCGTGAAATAGACTGTCCTAGCGGTGTTCCAGTGATATTTCGCTGAAAGGGAGTCGGTGCGATCGCACCGACTCCCTTTCGTTTAAGAGGATGTCTGAGAAGTATAGATTGCGACCTGAACCGCCCTTACCCTAGCCCTGTCCCTAGGGAGAAGGGGTTGGGGGATGAGGGTGAAGCGATTGCTA
>CASBQM010000531.1 GCA_949127645.1 Synechococcales cyanobacterium PMM_0036 | reverse complement strand
TGTCAAACCCATTCAGCTACCCAGGAACGGATCTGGGGCGGAGGCTGGAAGTCTAGAATCGTATCGCCAAGACCCTCGGAAACTTCATCAAGAGTTTCGTCAGGCAGTTCTCATCTCGTCTGCTAATATTCTTAGGCAAAAGGCAGCCGCTTCACTTCAAGAGTCTGTCCGAGAAACTGTAAAAATCCTGAACGTTGAGATTGATAACCTTTCTAAGCAAGAGTTTTTGAGCAAGCTGAGCCGGGGGGTTGTCTTCACGCCCAATGTCGATCATTTAATGAAATTACAGCATGATCCGGAGTTTATGGCGGCGTATCAACAGGCAGATTACCGGGTTTGTGATAGCCAGGTTTTGATGTATGCCTCCAAATTTTTGGGCAAACCCATTAAGGCAAAAATTTCGGGTTCAGACTTGTTCCCTATGTTTTGCGAACATCATAAAGACAATGAACAAACCCAGATTTTTTTGCTGGGTGGCGCTGAAGGAATTGCGAGACAGGCACAGCAGCGAATTAACGATCGCATTGGTCGCAACATTATTATTGCTGCCCATTCACCCTCTTTCGGCTTCGAGAAAAACCCGCAGGAATGCCAGTTCATCGTCGATTTGATTAATCGATCGCCCGCCAATGTACTTGTGGTCGGAGTAGGCGCACCTAAGCAGGAAATTTGGATTAGTCGATACCGTTCTTTGCTACCAAAAATCAATATTTTTCTAGCGGTAGGTGCGGCGATCGACTTTGAGGCAGGCAATAAGCCTCGCGCGCCCAAAATGATGAGCGACTTAGGTATCGAGTGGCTTTATAGGTTGCTAACCGAACCCAAACGATTATGGAAACGTTACTTAGTAGACGATCTGCCGTTTATTACGCTGGTTCTTAAGCAAAAACTGCGGAGCTGGCGATCGTCAGGCTTGGGCGGATAAAATGCGCTGCTGTTCGGGGGGCTTAAGCTGCTCCTTTCGATAGATGCCTAGATTAGCAAGCTGAGCCTAGGGTAAAAAGGGCTTGTATGAGTGTTTATCGCTCACTACTCAGACTGGCTATTCTAGGAAATTTTAAGAGAACAAGTATGCTAACGAAACAGCTAGGCAACTCTGATCTTCACCTCACGCCCATTGGCTTCGGAGCTTGGGCGATCGGGGGTAATGGCTGGGCGTTTGGTTGGGGACATCAGGAAGATCAGGAATCAATCGAGGCGATTCATCGGGCACTCGATCTGGGCGTGAATTGGATCGATACGGCGGCAATTTATGGTTTGGGTCACTCCGAAGAAGTGGTAGCTCAAGCTTTGAAGGGGCGATCGACACAGCCTTACGTCTTCACAAAATGCTCCATGATTTGGAATGAAAAGAGCGAAATTGGGCGAAGCCTCAAGGCTGATTCTTTGCAGCAAGAGGTGGAGGCTAGTCTGCGCCGTCTGAATGTGGAGACGATCGACCTCTATCAAATTCACTGGCCAAATCCAGAATCAGAGATTGAAGAAGGCTGGACGAAGCTGGCACAGCTCCAGAAAGAGGGGAAGGTTCGTTATATCGGGGTCTCTAATTTCAACATAGAGCAGATGCGCCGCGCCCAGCAAATTGCACCGATCACCTCATTACAGCCGCCCTACTCGCTAGTCAATCGAAATGTTGAGAGCGAGATTTTACCCTTCTGTCAACAGCAAAATATTGGTGTAATTAACTATTCTCCGATGCAGTCGGGCTTATTGACAGGCGCAATGACGGCTGAGCGAGTTGCCAAACTGCCAGATGATGACTGGCGGCGCAATAGCACTGAGTTTCAGGAGCCTCGGCTATCGCGTAATCTCAAGCTAGTTGAGCTGTTAAGGCAAATTGGGCAACGGCACGATCGCTCCCCAGGTGAGGTGGCAATCGCTTGGACGCTTCGGCATCCGGCAATCACAGCCGCGATCGTTGGAGGACGCAATGGCAAGCAGGTTGAGGGCATTATTGGGGCGATGGAGTTCCGTTTGAGTGAGCTTGAATTAAACGAGATCAAGACATTTCTGCATGAAAACCCTTAGAATCAAGACTTGATCAAGACACTAAGGGTAGCTGTGAAGACTGTGAGCCAAGCTAATTCAAGTCAAGCTGATTCGAGCCAAGTTAAGTCGAGCCGAGCCAATTTGAGTCGGGCTGAAGCTTTAAGGCAAGAGTTAACTGATTTTGTCTTGGAGGCTGAAGACGAACTTGCAGTTGCTTTAGAATCCTACAGCGCGGCTCAGATGGCTCGAACGGCTCATCAGGATATGCAGCGGCGGACTCTATTAATTGATCGCTTCATTACCGAAGGAATAGTTGGGGATACGAATCCAATTGATCTGTTTTTGGCAGAGCATCCAGACTTAGACGAGAGCGATCGCCATTTGGTGTCAAGCTGGAAACGTAGTTTTGTAGGTCTATTTGCCGTTCAAGATACTACAGAGAATACGCTTGAGTTGTTTAACTGGACGACAGCTAAGATTTATCCGGTCAGCTTAAGCGACTCGACCGAGAAAACTCGTTTGGGAAAAGGAGAAGTTCTCTTAGCACAAATTGCTCCCATTGCTGACTCAGAATGGATGTTTTCAAGCCCCTGGACATCTTTCGGGAAGCTAGGCAAACCTAAGCTAGCTGTGGCGATAGGCAACTTCAAGCAAAACTACAAAACTCATCTTTATAGCGATGCACCTGAGCTGCTAGAGGAAGCCTGGAAATCCGTAGAGCAGCATCACCAAAGCTTTGTTGACTTCTTTGGCGGCGAAGAGGTGACAATGCCCGGATACCAGCTCAGCAAAAAGCTGGCAGAGTTTCAGGAAATCACCACTCAAAAAAGCCTGGAAGCGGCTGGCATTGATC
>CASBQM010000530.1 GCA_949127645.1 Synechococcales cyanobacterium PMM_0036 | reverse complement strand
GTGGTGCGATCAATCCGATTGCCGTCCTGAGCGACGGGATGCTGCTGAAAATCGCCAGCGGATCTTGACTGTAACGCAGCAGCTTTTTGCTGAGCAGGGAATTGAAAACGTCACGATGAGTCAAATCGCCAAGGCGGCAGGTATTGGTCAGGGTACGCTTTATCGGCGTTATGGCAACAAAGGCGAACTTTGCCTTGCCTTGCTCAAGTCTAATTTTCCCCAACTTCGAGAGCGGATCGATCGCCACCTCGCTGAGATCGCCGCCTCAATGAGCAGACTTGAGCAGCTCGATAGCTTTCTTGAACAATTGATAGCGGCGATCGAAGATAAGTTTTCCTTGCTCAGCGCGATCGAGGATGCTGCTATTGGATCACAGCGGGGAATGCAATTTCACAATCCCTGGTACGAATGGACACATGGAACGATCTCTAGATTACTGAATGAGGCGATCGCTCAAGGGGAGATATTGCCTCTGAATGCAGCCTTTACCGCAGATTCGCTATTGGCAACGCTCAGTATTAACTTGTACTTGTTTCAGCGGAACGATCGTCAATTCACGCCTGAGCAGATTCTTCGGGGAATTCGCTGGATCTATATAGAGCGGTTGAAAACGATCAATTGAGAGGGCAATAGTGAACCAGAGTCTAAACCTGCTCAGACATCAGGGATTAACATTTTGCATTGACCAGTCTTCATCCGCCGCCGTATTTTTGAGATACAGATAGCGATTTTGCGGTTCGCCCCGTAGCTCCAAATGATCAACCTGATCTAAGTCAAATAGCAGCAGACAAAAGTTGGGCAACGGCTCAGCCGCATTGGGTGGCAGGATCTCAAACGCATCAGCCGATCGCGGTTTTCGAGGTTCTGGCCAGACAAATTGAACCCTAGAAGCATCCGAGAGACTGCTCCAGAGGTTTTGACGCACCTTCAAAAACTCTGCGTCGGCATCGGCTGAAACGATCGTCAATTTTCCCATCAGCCGAAATTGTTCACGGGTTTTTGGGAAATACCAGCAGACCTCACCCCAAGGATGCAGCAAAAGCTGATCTATTTTTGAGCTACGGGTATCGGCAATAAATTCAAGCTGATTGGTCTGATCCCGAAATCCTCGAAAGACGATCGTGCGATTGGCAGGGCGACCATCAGACCGCACGGTTGCTAACTGCACATATCGGGCATAAGCCAGCGATCGATTGCGATGTAAAGCTCGTGCTAGGGGCGATCGCCAGGGAGCAAGCGGCATAACGGATGCAAAGATGTAGGTATTAGCATTTTAGCGCGGCGCAGTTGACCCGCCCAAGCGATCTTCTACGGCAACTATCCGTTCTTTAAGCTCAATGACTAGAGTAGCAAGCCGCTTGAAAACGGGATCATCGGCTAAACTAGACCCGACTGGAGCTGAGCTGATCACGGGCGGAGCGAGTTCAACGCCAGAATTTCTGCCCAATCGAGCCACGCTATTTTGCAGTTGATTAATCTGCGATCGCAGCGTCGAGTTCTCTGACTCTAGCCGAGACACCCGTGATTCGAGCTGCGTGGTGGACTGGGCAATCAGGAGTGCAGAAGATGACTGTGCTGAAGACGGCTGTATAGATGATAAGCATTGCCAGCCCAGCGCTAGCGTCAGCGCTCCTAAACTGAGGAACCGTCTAGCCTGAAACAATAGCTTCATATTTTGTTGCTGAGTCCACAAATAATTGCCTTATTTACACTTTCGATCGCATACATCGCAAATGGCAATGGTCTAATGATAGAAAAGTGAAATTCGTGGAACGCTCTATACAGTAGAAAAATGTAGTAGAGAAAAATATAGTAGAAAATTTGAAGTCTGTCCTAGATCTCCTCATTAGCCCGCCAACCTTTACCCTGGCAACTACAAGATACCCTCACTACGAGTGCCCTCACTACATCTTTTGTGGGAAACCCCATGTTTGACCCTTCTCTGACGATTCTGACACCCCTGGTTACGGGTTTATGGCTAAGCCTTGTATCTGAGCCATTTCTGCCTACATCTTTAGAGAAATTGCTCTATTTTTGTCTGGGTCTGTTGATAGGGTCGGGGGCAACTGGATGCTTACATTGGCTGCGAACTAGCAGGTCATTCAATCTTGGTAGGAAGCCACAACGGTCTGCTCAGCAGCAGTCTGTCCAGCAGTCTGTCCAGCAGTCCGTTCAGAAGCTCAACAGTATCTTAGAAGATGAGGCTTTTTACATTCTGAATCAGCAGTGGCAATTCACCTATGTCAATGCCAAAGCAGAAGAGCTACTCAAACGAAATGCGATCGATCTTTTGGGTAATAGCGTTTGGGAGGAGTTTCCAGAGGCGATCGGCTCAATAATTGACAGTATGTTTCGTAGGGCGATCGCCGAAAATCTTCCTATGACGTTTGAAACTTACTATGCGCCCCTAGAAGGCTGGTTTGAGGTTCATGCTCACCCGTTTGAGGAGGGGCTATCGGTTTATTTTAAGGAAATTAGCGATCGCAAACGAATCGAAACCGAGCTGCACAAATCGCAGCAAATTTTGCAATCGGTCACGGATACTATCCCGCAATCGCTTTTTTGGAAAGATCGCCAGTCGGTGTTTCTAGGCTGCAATCAAAACTTTGCCCGCGCCTGTGGTGTCACCAGCTCCAGAGAAGTGATCGGCAGAACGGATTATGATTTTATCTGGTCGCAGGAAGAGGCGGATGAGTTTCGTGCCATGGATGCCCAAGTGATGAACTCCGACATCCCCATTCTGCATCTGATAGAGCTGTTTGAGAGTATAGACCATCAGCAGGTGTGGCTAGATTACAGCAAGTTTCCACTACACGATGCCGACGGCACTGTGGTCGGCATGATTGGGATGTATGAAGATATTACCGATCGCAAGCATAACGAGATGCTGCTGCAACAGACCAATGAAGATCTAGAGTGCCGGGTTGCAGAGCGGACGATCGAACTTCAGCAGCTCGTGACCCAGCTAGAGCAGGAGGTGTCAGAGCGACAGCGAACTGAAGCTGAGCTGAGGGAGTCAAAACAAATGCTGGAACTTGTATTTGATACTCTGCCTCAGCGCGTCTTTTGGAAAGATAGACAGCTCAACTACTTAGGCTGCAACAGCCTATTTGCCCAAGATGCAGGGCTAGAATCGCCCGAACAGATTATTGGTAAAAATGACTTTGAGCTGTCCTGGAAACAGCTTGCCTCTCTTTACCGATCGGACGATGCGGCAGTGATGAAGTCCAACATCCCGCGTCTCAACTTTGAGGAACCCCATAGGAGAGAAGATGGCACGTCTCTATGGGTCAGAGTAAGCAAGATTCCCATGATTAATGAAAGGGGCGAAGTGTTCGGGGTGTTTGGGGTGTTTGAAGACATTAGCGATCGCAAACGTACTGAAACTGCCCTCGAAGCGAGTGAGCGCGAGTATCGCATCTTAGTAGAAACCTCTCAAGATCTGATCTGGTCGGTTGATTTAGACGGACGCTATACCTTCATCAATCCTGCCGCACAGCCTATTTTTGGCTATGAGCCGCAAGAGATGATAGGTCGCGCTTTTTCTGACTTTCAGACTTCAGAGTGCATTCAGAGAGATCGGCAAACGTTTGAGCAGGTGTTAGCCGGACGATCTGTGACGCAGTACGAAACCGCATACCTGTCTAAAGACGGCAGAGCCGTCTACTTAGCGTTTAATGCGATCGCTCTCCAAGATAAAGACGGCAATATCATTGGCGCAACGGGAACCGCTAGTGATATCACCCAACGCAAACAGGTTGCACTAGAGCTTCAGAAAACTCGCACATTTCTAGAATCGGTGCTAAAACACCTGCCAGTCGGGGTAATTGCCAAAGATGCCAAAGACTTACGCTATGTGTTGTGGAATGCAGGTGCCGAGAATTTTTCGGGTCGCCCTGCCCATGACATTCTGGGCAAGACAGACTATGAAATCTACCCGACCCATCAGGCAGATTTTTTTGTGGCTCAAGACCAACAGGTTTTAACCAGCGGAAAAATGTTGGATATTACCGAAGAAAATACCACGATCGCTAACGGCGAAGGACGCGTTTTTCACAGCCAGAAAACTCTAATTATGGATGGAGACGGCAATCCAGAATACCTGCTGCTACTAACAGAAGATATCACCGATCGCAAATATGCTGTAGATGCTCTACGCCAAAGCGAGGAACGCTTTCAGCGCGTGGTTGCCAATGTACCTGGCATGATTTATCAATACCGTCTGTCTCCAGAGGGTCAAGTTTCTTTCCC
>CASBQM010000529.1 GCA_949127645.1 Synechococcales cyanobacterium PMM_0036 | reverse complement strand
GGTTACAATCATTGGTGCAGCGACCACGGCGCAACCTGCGATGGGTGGTGGCCTGATAGCTTTTACTACTGGCTGCAAACTAATGGGGCTATTCTGGAAAGTTTAATGCCCTATAGCCTGCCGCCGCATTGCAATACAATCCCTGACATAGCCAATAACCTGGTAACTACAGCCAGCTCATCTACTTTGCAAGATATAACCGATCGCAAAGCCTGGCTATCAAACCGAGGACCTTGCAGTGCGGTGCTTGCCGTATATAACGATTTCTATGGGTACAGGTCTGGGATATACCATCATGTTGATGGACAAGCGATTGTCGGGTATCACTCCGTTGCGGTAGTGGGATACAATGACTCTGGATGGCTATGCCGTAATAGTTGGGGTGCCAACTGGGGTATGTGTGGTTATTTTTGGATTGCCTATGGAGAGTGCGGCATTGATTCAACGTTTCCTTTTTGGGGTTGCGCCAACGTGAAATTGTCGAAGAATCTATTTTTACCACAACCGCAGCCGTTGCCACAGCCTCAACCACAACCAGCAAAGTTGAACTGGTCTAGCTTTGGTGGCATCTGTCTGTTTGACCCTGCGATCGCATTTTACAATAACCAGAAATGGTCTTTTGTTGTGGGTACTGACAATAACTGCTACCTGAATAACACCAGCGCTATGAATGCCTGGACATCTCTAGGTGGAAAGCTTACGGGTTCTCCATCTGTAGTGGTTATGGGGTCTAACATAGTCTTGTTTGCCCCTAGCAATAACAACCTGATTGTTAATCTGTTTAACGGAACATCTTGGTCTGGCTGGAGTAACCTTGACACCGATGTCATCGGGGTTTCTGTCACACTTCAAGATGCTAAGACTATCTTAGTTTCAAAAATATCTGCGTATACTAAGCAAAACTTGGTTAGTTCATATTCATTGAATTAATGAATTAAAGGTAGCTAGCAAAATACCCGTGCATGATTAATCATGCACGGGTATTTTATTGAACCTCAGACTAGCTATATTGCTCTATCATTTGAGCCAACCTTTTTTCGGCTAGTTCTATCGTTAAATACTTGCCCAGTTTATCTAGAGCGTCGGTATTCATGCACATTGTTTTATCCTTGTAGGTTATATTTCTAATGTAGCATTAAAAAATAAAGACAACTTTAAGGAGATGGTATGCTTACGTTAATAGACCAGATAGCTTTTCAGGGCAACAGCTTAATCCTTGAGTGGGCATCCAGACAGCGATGTACCACGGAACTATGGAATGGTAAACCAACCAAAAGGCTGGAGAAGTGGTTTGGTAAAGGAGTTCATTTACTGAACTATGGTAAAGCCTGGGAGACATATGATACCAGCCCGATCGCACAAGAACCGTTACTAGAAATGCTATGCCAGACGTATTATCCGGAAGCAAACAGCGTTTTGCTGTACAAGTATAATGTTGGCTCTGGGATCAGTGCCCACGAAGATAAAGCAGTCTTTGCCCCAAAGGTCATCCTCATTAATCTGATTGACGTTCAACCAGATTTATTTGGCAATAAGCCTAAGACTAAGTTTAAGTATCTCGATCGCATATATCTACTAGGTGATGGTGATGTGATTGAGTTCAATGCTAGAGTATGCCATAGCGTACCTCTAGTTACGGTGCCGCGATACTCAATAAGTTTGCGGGTCGTCACATAAGCAAAATGCCCTCCGGCTTAACAATGAGCCGGAGGGCATTTTTTTTAGACGCTAGAGGTAATCATCAAGTCTTTTTGACTCAACGGATACTGGATTAGCTCGGTGCTTGTCAATCTACAGACCTTAAGTAAAATGTACCTTTTTCCCCCAAAGGAAAAGACGGATTTGACAACATTTCCACTTCAAGACTTTAGTGTAAAAGTCTTGAAGTGGTTGCCCAACATAATGGTCTAATGACTCCAGGAACCCATCATTTTTATCGACTAGATCTTGAACACTCCAAGATGCTGTAGCTCCATCGTTGCCCAAAAATTTTAGCTGGACGTGACGGTCTTTTCCTTCAATCTCAGTCTCGATCGCGTTAAACCGTTTGCCAACAAATGTAGCTGTTTCAGCTCTGGAAATGTATGATCCTAGCATTGAATGCCCTATGTTCATAAAAGATCCTCAGTATTACGCTCTTAGTTTAGCGCATTTTTAAAATAAAAGGCAACTCAGGTAAGTTGCCCGTAGCCCACAATTAAATATGGCGTTTCAGCTCATGGAGTGAATTCAGGAGCATATTTTTGTCGTATGGTAGTATCCATACTTCTCTATCCATTGAGATTCCGGTCTTAGGATCTATCTGAAAAAGCTTTAAGGCGCCATCGACTATGAGCAGTGGGTTTAGATTCATTACCGTACCTAAGCAATATGGTAGGTCTTCGGGGTGTCCCTTGTTTTCTACTAAACAGAAAAAAAGATCCATGAACCGGACTATGTAGACTGTGTCACCCTTTACGGCTGCCGGGATTAATCTTGCTTTCGCTACACAATTAAAAGCTTTCTTGACAAACTCTAGGTATCTTTCTTCCGTTCCGATTGCAACAGCCATAATCATTCTCGCAAATTTAACTGACATCATTCTAAGGCAACGAGTGTCAATGTATCTTTTGCATTCTCAACAAAAACTGGAGAGGCATTACATATTCAGGAGGACACTCCAAGGCAATAATGGCTACGGCTATCTTGAGTGGGTCTGATACGCCAGGATAGAGGTTCTGTGCCATTAAAAGATTCTTTACCCGTTTTGTCGGGTGCTGGATTTTATGCGATATCTCCGCAAAGTATAAGATCTGCTCCCAGTCAAACTTATCTGACATAGAAAAAGGCTCAAAGTTTCTGAACTCTCTTATCTTCCACTTCTTTGCCTTAAACTTTAAGGCACTGTTCTCAATCAATGTTTTTACCTTATTTTCGTCTCCCAATGCGTTTATTTCTATGGAATGCCTCGTATTAAACAAGATCGTTACCGTTGGTGCTGAGGTCATGGGTTTGCTCCTTTGTTACAAAAATAATTATAACAAATTTGTTGAAATGGAGATGTACCCTAAAAAGAACAGAAATGAACTTATTTGATCTTGAAGGCTTAAACGGTTGGGCTGATATAGACCTACCCGAAGCATTGCTTCTTGCCTTCAAAAGCGAAGAGACATTGCTTTTAATCTCCTTAAGTGGAGGAAAAGACAGCTATGCCATGCTGTCAGAGGTTCACAGAGTATCAACCAAGCAAGAATGGAAATGCCAGATACTTTGCGTTCACGCCCATCTAGGACAAGCAGAATGGGCTGGAACGGAACAAATAATTCAAGCCCAGGTGTCTGACTTTGGCTTACCGCTAAAGATAGTCAGACACACGGAAGATGAAAGAGGACTATTGAAGACCATCTGGGATAGATGGTCTGTCGTTAAAGTCCAAGGCATTCCGCCCTGGACGTCAGCTAAAGCACGTTACTGTACCAGCTATGAAAAGAGAGATCCGATCGACAAACTCATACGATCTTCTTCCCAAAAGCTAGTAATTAACGCAATGGGGCTGAGAGCGCAAGAATCTTATTCTAGAGTCAAAAAAAAACTTTCAGTGAGATCGTCCACTACGGCAAAAAGATGGAAGGATTTTAGTCCACTGGATACTCTACGCGAATTCATTGACCAAGATACAGGTTGATCGCGTTTAGTTTTAGATTGGCTACCCATTCAGAAGTATCCAATTCACCAGGTTTGGACGTCCACCAAAACCAGCCTGGACAATCTTGAGTTCCGCCGCAATCTGTTCAAAATAAACAAGATAACAGATGCTTTTACTGGGTGGAAGCACCACTATGCTTACCTTATCGGTAACTCTAGGCTTTCTTGCTCTATGTGCATTTTAGCCCCAGGAGCAGAACTAGAGCGCGGGATGTCTTACAACCCAGAAGCAGCAAAGAGTCTGCTAGAATTAGAAGCTGAAAGCAGCTTCAGCTTTAAGCCTGATTTATGGTTGAGTTCCCTCAAACCTTGGGTTCCAGAGCTTTTAGCTTCGGAACTCACTAGGATTCTCCTAGAAGTTAGGTAAAAAAAAAAGAGCCGTCAGAATACATTCTGACGGCTCTTTTTTAGTTTTAATTAGCCTTTAGATTAGAGCAACAGTGCTGGATTTATGCTGGGGATGGGCGAGAGTGAATCACTAGGGAACGGGACTGGTGATTCACTAGGCAGTGGAGTGGGTGAATCACTAGGGAACGGGACTGGTGATTCACTAGGCATAGGAGTAGGTGAATCGCTAGGGAACGGGACTGGTGATTCACTAGGCATAGGAGTAGGTGAATCACTAGGGAATGGAGTAGGCTGTGGTCCTGGTGAGACTTGATTTTCAAGATCTTGGATCTTTTGGTATTGAGCATTGATAGTGTTGGCTTGAGCATTAATCAATGCATACAGAGAGTCAATTAATTCCATTTTCTTTATAACTTGCAACCTTTATATTATAGGCTGTTCCTGAACCTCCCCACGGCTAAAGCCGGGGGGTTCTAAAATCACTAATCAGGTTTCGCATATCCTCACTGATTTCGACTTCCTGATATGTGAGGGGTAAAGCTTTCCGCCCCATAAATGAATTTAGGGGCTACCAGCTTCACCCCCTCACACTCCCCCATTTTTCGGTGTATGGTGGAGGCGTCAATCATCTCTTGGGTCAACACTTTTGCGTTAATGAACTCTTTGCCTTCCATTTCAGCTTTTTTTAACCGATGAGTACCATCTATTACTGTGGGCTTATTTTTCTTAAAATATGCCACTAATATGGGCGTATCATCTACCTCCCCGGATCTGGCTAAGTCTTCTGCCGTATATGGATCTTTATGGTCAAAGATCCACTTTAAGTCTTTGACGGGTATTGGCTCTGGCTTTATTTTTTGAGAAGCATTGATCGCTTTATCGACGTCAATTGTTAAATCGTTCCAAGAAAATGTCTGATTCGTTTTAAATCCAGGTGGCTGCGACATATTTTTTATTGGCTCATTTTTCATCTCTACTTTACCACCTTTACCCGCAAATTTTCCTTGGTTATCTCTGACAATCTTAGTTTCGTTCTTTAACCAGGGAGCTGCATATTCTTTAAGACCTGCTTGCTCAACATTAAGCATTGTGTTTTCAGCTTGTTCAATGTCTTCGATCGCCAACTCTGTGTTAAGCAAAATCCTTTCTATGTCTAAAATGCCGAGCTGAAACAATATAAGATCGTCATGTATTCTCGTGTTTCTTTAGCTGTTTTTCATATATTTTCTTTAAAGCGGTCATGCTTCTAGGGTTTTGCCCATAACCATTGCAAGGGAAAGATGCCCATTCGCCACCAACCTTGCAAGCAGCTACCTCAAAGTTACCATTTTTGACATCATTCAATGCTCCTTTACGGCGGATCATCTCGATCGCAATCTTATCTTGACTGGTGGGTGAGAAATCCGGCAAATGTAAGGATGGTTTATATTTATCCCATTCATAGTTCATAATTTGATATCTCCCAGCCGCATAAGAACACGTATTTTTTCCGTTGATGTCTGCACATTGTAACTGCATAGGGTGAGAAGCAAAACTATTGAAGTGCCCATTAAAGACTAACGCTCTATAACTATTTAGTCCCATTTCTCCTGTTTCAGCCCAAGCGATAGTATCTAAGAATGCTTTCACCCTTTTAGACTGGGTTGTATCATTGCTCTGTAAGCGTACTTTTTCAGTTGGCAAGACGCTTACTTTTTCAGTTGGCAAGACGCTTACTTTTTCAGTTGGCTTGTTGTGGTTTTGAGACAACTGATATTTTTGAATTAACGGTAAGGCTGTAAAACTCAGTAGGATGAGATTAACCACGATGAGGATAATTATACCCCTAAGTGTTGCCCAAGCAATATCTGATTCTTTTTCATTAATTTGCTCCCGCAATAGTTCATATTGCTGTTCTACGGGGAGCTGTCTTCTTAGTAGATGTAGTTCGGTTTCTAGGTCTAGGTCTAGGTCTAATTCTTGATTCCTTTGCATTTTTTTCCGCCTTCTGTCTTTCCTTTGTAGGCTTCTTTAATGGAGGGACACTTGCTATCTTCAACTGATTCAAACTTCTGTGTTCTTATTTCCTTGTGGAAATTTATTTTGAGCAAGACATCTTCGAGTTTTGGGATGATCTTATTCAGACTTAATGAAACTACTGTCAGGAATACTGTTAACACCGTGATGATTACTAAAGATATTGGAAAGATGATCAAAGGTGTCTTTTTCATGAAAATTAAAAAAGTAAAGCTTTACGAGAGTTAAAGAGGGGATAACCCCTCTTTTTGTTTAGTGATAGTAGATGATTGGTACTACAGTACTATTTTTCTTGTTTTTTGTCTGTAAAATTGCTCCATCTGCTTGCTCATCTTGCTGGTATCGCACGGATTGGACATTGACTGAATCACCAGCAACCTTGGCACTTTTGGCGTATACAACACTCGTAAATCCTCCGACTGCATGACCCACTTGGTAGGACATGGGAGCATCAGCTGGTGGCTTGCGGTGGTCTGCGGTTCCGATCAAAAATCCTGCTACCACATTCCAAGTAGCCATAAAGATTGTGAATGCGATAAACATAGTAAGCCAGTACCCCATTGCAGTAAAAGGCTTTCCTGGGCTGGCGTACCTTGCCGCTCCGCCTACAGTTTCCATAGCGCGGTAGGAACCCAGATGGATGGATTCTATCGGTCCATTAGTTTGGATAGTCTTGCGACGACTCTTTAACTGACGCAATTCGGTTTCAATATTATGGCGTTGCTCGTCTCTCTCAATGATTTCGTTGTGCATGATACTGTCTCCTTTTTGTTTACAAGAGTAGTTCGATCGAACTACAAAGCACCTGTAGGTGTTGAACCTACACTCAAAAAGATCGAGATTCCCAGTGTTAGGTGCTAGTTTTGAGAATGTGATAAACCTAAACCATTGTCGTTTAAAGATTTTGTCCTGTCAGTCCATTCTAGTGGCATAGATTTGATTGTGGTTAATTCAGGTTCTTCCTCATTCTTTGGAATCAACGGCGTGAAGTCATACCAGGTCAATGTTTCCGTTTTTTGTCTGTTTGGCGGTTGCATAGCCTTTGGAATGGTAATCCTCTTTGATCGAATTTCATTATTTTCGTACCATTCCACATAAGCATGACCAGCGCACCTCAGTCCTCCTTCTACGCTGGCATCTTCTTGAGGGACACACTGCATCATCTTGAATTGCCTTGCGATAACATCAGCTTTGCCAGCATTGGCTCTTGTGCCTCCCAGACAACCTATAGTTTTGCCGTGAGCGATTAGCAAGGCACTCATATTTGCTTGTCTAATCTTTTCAGTGCAAGTCTGCATAAACCTGTACATTAGCTCTTGGTCTATTGATGCCTCCCAACTGGTCATTTCATCACAGAGTAGAAACCAATGTTCATCTTCTGCAAAAGGGTCGTATATTCTTGTCCGTCTCATCGTTAACCTGCGTTCCGCTTCATCAATAAATTTGGTGATGCCTTGGGTAACATCAATGTAAGCATTCTGGGAACGACCATAAATCTCTAATCCTTCAAAAAATTTATAAGGCACCATTGGGTTGATATACATCACCTTATCCCCCCTCTTTAGATGCTCTGCTGCAACCCAACCACCTTTGGATGTTTTACCACCTCCCATTGGTCCATAAATAATCCAGGCTGGATAAGATAAGAAAACCTTCCTTAACTCTGCGGTATCATCTTGTTCTCTGGGCGAGAACTTTTTTTTTGTGAATGTCGTCTCTTGAACTTGTGTGTCAGCGGGGAAATTTAGTTCATCTTCGCTTGCCGAAAAACTATCTTCTGGCGCTACTTCGTTACGAAAAGATCTAGCCGATCGATCCGGTACTGAATCACTAGCCCGACGCTTGGTGTTTTTCATTGTTTTGGTGGGTGGATTCCTCAGTCCATTTGCTCCTAAATATGCCAAACCTATACTGCTTGCAGCCATCATTAGACCTAGATACCTTGAACCAGATTGGAATGGTTCTGGTATCGGGACTAACACTTCAGCTTGTTTGGATTGATTATATTCGTCAACATCTACCCGCATTTCTTGGGTGCTGAAGCTTGCAGAGAATAACCACAAGCCAGCGATTAAGTTGAACGGGCACAATATCAAAGCAATTTTTGCATTTATCATTTTGTTTTCTTAGCGGGTGGGCAATCTTTAACAATGTTTTCCACGATTTTGACTTTATCAGTTTTAGGAGTTCCGCCAAATATAGAAGAATCTGACAGTTCCATATTACTTAGCTTTTGTGCGGTTCTTGACTGTCCTGTAGCCCCTAAAAATACGGCTCTTGAATCTTTTATTCGTTGTTGGTAAGCCGTGACTGTAGTACCAATAAAGCTCATCTCGCTGGGCTGAAGAACATCTCTTTCAGTTGCATACGCTATCTGAAGATCTATTAAGCCATAAGCTACAATTTGAGCCTTGTTGAGCCTGACAGTCACTAAGCCATTAGTTTTGGGATCTCTGCGAACTAGGTAAACTGGCTGTAGGTTGTGGTCACTATTGATAAGCTGTAATGCGTTATTTTGAATTCTTTGCTGGATGACTTGCTTATCTTCTTCAGTCTTGCTTTGTTCTGATTCAATATCATGCCGCAATTCTATCGCCGCAGTTAACACAGCTCTTTGTAACAACCCTGGGTTGCTAGCGCCGTAGGGGTTTAGGTCTGTACGGGTGATTAACTCTAACTCCTCTTGCTTTTCTTGCTGTACCCTTTGTTTGGCAGTCTCAATTTTTTCTCTTTCTGAGTCTTTAGGAGCAGCGGATTGTCTTTTTCCGTTGACTCCAGCAATTACTGCGATCGATAAGCTAACAATGATAGCCATCACTACAGCTAGGAACCAAGGAGTTGTTGCCCAGACCATGACTCTGCCCATTGGCTTATTGGGGTAGCCCAAGTCCATTGGTTCGTCAGGATACCCAGGACTATAAGAAGATCTTGTGTCATAGTCTGATTCGTAATTGCCAATATCATCCAAGCAATTCCGTAGACTTTCTGAATTAATGCCTTTTTGGGTAGTTTTAGACTTTTCCATATTTCTCCTTAATTGTTGTGTCGGTTGTTGTATCTAGTACATTGAACCTTGGGTTTTGGCTTTTGATTCCCAATTAACTTGAGCGCAGGGATTACCAAAAGTCCAATGACAAGTCCCGTGGCTATCATTGCTGGAGCTACGGCTAGTCCGGCTCCTACCCCCATCACGCTACCGACTGCCGCAGAGATGGAGCTAGTCCAGGACATTCCTAAGCACACATCAAAAACCCTGGCGATATAGATACCCAACAATTGAGGAAGAATTAATGAAATCACGATCATGCACCCTTGATAATCTTGAGGTAGTGATGGTGCAGTACTGTTGCTGCAATACTGACACCAATAATTGATCCCAAACCGCCAGCCAGTAATACTGGCCAAAAAGAATTGGTAAAAGCTAAGGTAGTTGCGGTAGTTGCGGCTGGGGCACCTATAGCTGGAATCAGCGATATGTACCCCACATCCAACATCATCTTTATTGATTGCTGCCTTTCGGCGTTGACCCAATTAGCAATCCGGGAGTTGTCTTGTAAAGATCCGGCACAGATGGGATCTCTGGATAATCTGTGTGATCGCTCCCTTCCGTCACCCCTGCTATCTTGGGCACGATGTCGGTCTTGAGGATATTCTTGATTGGATTCAGTTTCCCTGGCTTTCCCATCAACATATTTAAAGATCGCTCAGTATCTTGAGCAATCAACTGGTTCAGGGCTGCATTGGTCTGCGGGTCTTCCCACGCTTCAACCCGTCCTTGGCGGATAGCATGATACCTGTCAACTTCCAAAGCAAACCCCACTGCTTTCCCATATTGGCGATTTTGTTCAGCTAGTTTTCTTAGTAAAACTCGCTCCGCCATTTTTACGGCTTCATTTGCTTCTTCGTCTGAGTCATAAACTTCTATCGTCTGGCTTTTCCCACCATTGGCTGCAATTAAAGAGGCTACCTCAGTAATATTCTTGCCATGTTCTTCTGACAACAAAGTCAATATTGCGCTAGCTTCTGCTGCATCAAATTTGCGATCGCCCAGCAAAGGATGTTCTAATTTGCCCGATACATATAGCTTCCTGTCCCTCATTCTGGTGGAAAAACCTAAAGTCTCCAGCGCTTCTTTTAGCTCCGTAGACGTAACTCCGGGCATTGTCTTAGCTATCTTTGACACCAAAAATTCATCAGTCATCTTTTTGCTCCTTTGCTAGTGATTCAATTAATTGGTTCCAGTCGCATTTGCTCTGTAATTGCTTTTTCATGATTCCCACAACCTCTTTAGCGTTGTACCATCGGTTGGGGGGATACCCTTTTAGTCTGATTTCTCCGCAGATTATTGTCCGATCGCCTTCATCTTTTTGAGAAAATCCTAGTTCTTTTAGCCCTGACTGTAAATCTTGAAGCCCTATGTAGTGTAAAAATTCAGCCAGCTCTAAGAAACTAGCTTTTGGTTTATCCATGCTTACTTTGCCTCTGGCATTGTTCGTACCTCGTATAAATCTCTATC
>CASBQM010000528.1 GCA_949127645.1 Synechococcales cyanobacterium PMM_0036 | reverse complement strand
TCCAGCAAAGTCAAAGAAGCCCATTTGCGCCAGCCAGCCACCGCCCCAGATCCAATGTCCGGTGATGGGATAAATAATGCCAACGAGCAAGAGGCTAAAGATCAAAAAGTCAAAAAACTTGATTCGCTCTGCTACTGCACCTGAAACGATCGTGGCTGCGGTTCCGGCAAAAGCAAGCTGGAAGAAAAACTTAGCCGCTAAAGGTACGCCTGTCCAGTTCAGAGAGCTATAAGCTCCCTGGTAAGCATCTCCTACTGCAGGGCTATTGTCTGCTCCTGCTAGCGCAAAGATACCTTCTACGCCCATAAAACCGTTACTATTGCCAAACATTAGACCAAAGCCAATCACCCAAAAGGCGATCGTTGCCAGGGCAAACACAATCAGGTTTTTCGACAGGATATTGACGGCATTTTTCTGCCGACAAAAGCCAGTTTCCAACATGCAGAAACCAGCATTCATAAAGATCACCAGCATCCCAGCAATCATCACCCACATGGTGTCCATGCCTACCTTTAGCTCAGTCTCTAGCTGTTCTACCGTTTTGGTACCCGTTTGAGCTGAGGCAGAGAACGCAAAAACGACCACAATTAATGCCGCCAATGGCAAGCAGGCTTTCCAAGTTGGCGACCAAGAAGAGATCGTTTTCAGCTTTTCTAGCAGAGTGGAAAAGCTGACTTGATCGAGCTTCACAGATGCCGATTTGACAGATGCCGAACGTCGATGGGCTGAGCTACGACCTATTTGTCCCTGAGGTTACCCTTGCGATTGCCTTTGAGATGATCTTTGAAAGCTCGATCGCCCTACCTGTTTTTTAGGCTTTCGGCGCATGAGTTGAGACATATATGATAAATCCTCCGAGATGTGCAATCTTGTCTAAAAAGCTTGACTGAACAAGAAATTACGCCTCCTAAACTCTTTCAGATGAATTAAAGCGGGTACTTGGCTTAAGGCTTGATATTGTCTGACCCAATCGCCACCAACTTTTCTTAATCTATAATGAGTTTCTCTAAGTCGCTTTAAGACACCCCTTACACGGATCTGATTCCACTCCACCTTATGAGCGTTACCCTCTACAACACTGCCCTTTGCAGTAGTACAGGCTGAATCAAGCGTCAAGCTAGTGCCTAAAAGCCTCGGTATTTTCTTTCGCAACTGTACTGACTTCCGATGAGAGATTTCTGTATATTAGAGCATATTTAAATTCTCATTTCATGCTCTTAATCGATAGTTCTATCGTCCTTCCGCTCAGTCAAATTTACAAGATTTCACATTAGCTTGAAGTGGGCGATCGCCTCTAAGATACCGTCTGCGAAGGAAGCGCGCGAAAGATAGTGACGCGATTCTCCACAAAGCCGATACCATGCCATTAGCTCCGATCGCGCATTTCTGACAATCAGTCCGAGCGTGTTTTGCTGAAACAGGCTAATGTCATTGCCTGAATCGCCACAAACCAACGTTTTGTTGGGAGGAATGCCTAGTCTTTCTCGCAGATAGGTCATGGCTAAGCCTTTGTCGCCATGCTTGGGCAAGATATCCACATCTTCATCGTTACTGAAGATGATTTGCGCTTTCAAACCAGCTTGAGCAATCAAAGCTTGCAGATTTGCCAAAACCGAATCCGCTAGCTCAGGGTCGATTGAAAAGCTAAGCTTCCAGGGATTTTGCTCCGCTTTGGGCTGAATAGTCAGATCTGAGAAGGCGCTGGCGATTGCCGCCACCGAGTCTCGATTCCAATCCTGCGAAAGACATTCTGCCCAAGCTGAATCGCGTTCATCTTTGCGATAAATTTCTGTACCCACGCCCGTCACCCAGTAGTCAGGCTCTATCAAATCTTGCTCAGCCTGAAGCTGACGTGCTAGAGCATAGGAGCGACCTGTAGCGTACACCAGATGAAGGCGATCGCGGTTTGCCAAAATCTTTTGGTTAAACCTCAGCAGCGCGGCGGTATCGCCTACCAAAGTGTTGTCTAGGTCTGTAACCAATAGAAAACTCATGGTAGCTGACCAAAACATTAGGACTTTACTGCAATAAAGTACTTTGTAAAAGTTAATATTGAATCTATCCTAGGATAGATTCAGCAAGAAGTTTGGAGATGTATCTGGAGATGCATCTGGAGACGCAATTGTGCCTGTCTACTCATACCCTGCATCCCTTTTTAAGCGATCGACAGTAAGGTAGTGGGTACCCAATTGTCGCTATTGATTACCCTATGTCAGACATTAAGATGCAGGAGGCAGTAGAGTCTGCCCGATCGCTATTCTATGAAAAAGCGTTAGTGCAGTTTGAGGGCGAATGGGTGGGAGCAATTGCTGCAATCCTGCAAACTTCCGATGCAGGTACTCCAGCTAGCGCTCCTGACTTGAATTATGGTGAGATTTTCATCCGTGACAATGTGCCCGTAATGACGTATCTGCTGACGCAGGGCAAATACTCGGCAGTTCGCCATTTCTTAGAGACGTGCCTACGGCTGCAAAGCAATCAGCCTCAGACCCAAGGAATTTTCCCCACTAGCTTCGTTGAGGTTGACGGACAACTTATTGCAGACTATGGACAGCGATCGATCGGACGCGTGGTCTCTGTGGATGCGACGCTATGGTGGGTGATTTTAGTTCACGCCTATGTGCAAAAGTCGGGCGATCGCGCTTTTGCTGAGCAGCCTCATGTGCAAGCAGGACTTCAGCGCTTTCTGGACTTAATTTTGCATCCTTCCTTTCGAGAAGCGCCAACGCTACACGTCCCAGATGGAGCCTTTATGATTGATCGCCCGCTAGAGGTTTGGGGCGCGCCTTTAGAAATTCAGGTGTTGCTCTATGGCGCTTTACTGAGTGCAGCAGGGCTGATGCAGATGGCGATCGGATTACCCAATTTTCAGCACTTGGGCGATCGCCTTCAGCAAACTATTGACCATGCCAAACGACTGCATGGCTACTTGCAGAAATACTATTGGATTACAAGCCAAACCATTCAGGTAATGCGGCGTTACCCGACAGAACAGTATGGAGAGGCAATCGAGAATGAATATAATATCCAAACGGAAACGATTCCGGACTGGCTTCAGAGCTGGTTGGGCGATCGCGGAGGATACTTGATCGGCAATATGCGTACAGGCAAACCAGACTTCCGTTTTTTCACGTTGGGGAACTGCTTAGGCGCAATGTTTGATGTTTTAAGCTGCGATCAGCAAAGTGAACTCTTTAGGCTGATTGTATGGAATCAAAAAGACCTCGCGGCACAGATGCCGCTACGCATCTGTCATCCGCCCATTGATGGGGCAGACTGGCAGATTAAGACCGGATACGATCGCAAAAATTTACCAGGGTGTTACCACAATGGGGGACACTGGCCTTGTCTCACCTGGTTTCTAGCGGCAGCGGTTTTGCGTCAGTCCGCGTCCGATTCAGCTAATCACTCAGCTTTTACCGAGATCAATCTGTTACTGGAATCGAGCTATCAAATCATGCGTGACCAGTTACCTCGAAAAAACTGGGCAGAGTATTTTGACGGTTCGACTGCCGGATGGGTAGGGCAACAGGCGAGGCTTTATCAAACCTGGACGATCGTTGGGTTTCTGCTCATGCACCATCTGCTTAAAGTCAATCCTGCGGATGCTGGAATCCTTAACGTGCCTCGTCTTCAGGATTTTTGCTGACTTTAGACTTTTGCTGACTCCAGAAAGTTGCCGTCAGCACTAGTGCGGCTCCTATCATTCCTCGAACGCCAAGCTGCTCACCCAGTAGCCCAAAGGAAAAGATCGCGGCAAAAACAGGTTCTAGGGTATAAATGAGGGCCGCTTCATGGGCAGCAACGCAGCGTTGGGCGATCGTCTGTGTCCAGATGGGCGTTGCCGTCACCGCCAAACCAATGTAGAGCAGTGTGTTGGAATATTGGGCGATCGCCGCCAATTGTTCCGCCAATTGTGGAGCCGCCCAGACCAAGCTCAGCAGCGACATGACTCCAAGTTGCACTGCCACCAATGGCAAAGTTGCATGACGCGGCGACAGCACTCCTAGAGTCAAAATGTAGGTTGCCACACCAATCGCGCAGCCCAGAGTTAGCCAATCTCCGTGATTCCAGCCGCCCCCTTCCCAGGACAAAATGCCAATACCGGCGATCGCCATCCCTGCGGCGCAGACCACCTGAAGGGACAGTTTTTTACCGAAACAGACGGCAAAGATGGGCACCAGAATGACGTTAAAGCTAATGATGAATGCCGATCGGTTTGCCGAAATAGTTTCTAACCCCAGCAAAGCAGTTGCACACTCGGCAAAATAGAGAACTCCCAATAGCGCCCCATCCCGCAGGAGAGCGGTATCCAGCTTGCGTAGCCAGGGCGTAAAGACAGCGGCAGCGATCGTCGATCGAACTGCCAAAATGACCGCAGGAGAGACATCGCCAATCATCTGTTTGAGTAAGGGAAATGAAGTTCCCCAGAGAACGGTTGTGAGAATTAGCAGCAGGATGCCACGGCTGTGTTTAGCTTTTTCCTGTTTGGCTCTCTCATGCGCCTGTAACCCTGAAATCATAATAATCAGCTCAACTTATATACCGACGTTCAATCCAAACTCGAATCTCGTTTTCTGACACATAATGGAGCGATCGCTGTGTTTGCGGATCGTAGCCGCTCCACCAAATCTTACCGGATGCGTCGCGTATGTTTGAGAGCTGAAGTTCGTGGGATTCGGTCAGAGAACGCACCCATTCTCTCCAAACGTGCTGTAGGCGATCGCGC
>CASBQM010000527.1 GCA_949127645.1 Synechococcales cyanobacterium PMM_0036 | reverse complement strand
GGTGATGGCGATTTGCTTCAGTCCAGGTGGTTTCGTGCATTAGGATTCTCGTCTTAAAACGGTTGAGCGGGAAAACTGAGCGGAAATTTAGGGAGCTTAATCAATTTCTTTAAGAAACAGCCTTTAAGAATCAGCCTTCAGGAAGCAGCCTTAGAAAATAGCCTTTAAGAATTAGCCCCTTTAGGAGCCAACCCCTTCAGGAAAGAGGCTAGAGAGATGGCGATCGCGCCATGCCAAAACGGTAAAGCACACCAGTGTTCCGAGCAAAGTAGCGCCGATCACCTGATGGCTTACTGTTAGTAGCTCGACCTGCAAACGCAAACGAAACGTTGCCATGCCCAACATCACCTGAAGCAGCAGCAAAAATCCTGCCAGCTTAGCCAGATTTCTGAAGGAGGCATTGAGGGCGGCTGTTTGGCGGGTGACGATGACGATCGCCAGAGTCGCCAAACTAGCAGGCACGACCCCAAACAGATGCGTGTTCATGACGCTGCAAAGCTGTGAAACCAGCAAGCACTGATGGACTGCCCACTGAGAGCCAACCAGCCCACCCGACAAGCTTTGCATATAGATTAGCAAGACGGCAGTCAGGCTGAGCCAGGGGAGCTTGCCCGTTGTTCCAGTCGCTTGATGAGGGCGCAGAAGCGTTCCCATCGTCAGTAGCGTTGCGAAAAACAGGAGCGCCGTGCCCAAATGTGCGGTCACGATATCAAAACGCAAAAGCTGCGTCACGGTGAGTCCGCCCAGAATGCCCTGAAACAAAATCAGTCCTAGCGCCAGCAGCGCCATCCAGGGCAACCAGGCGGGCAAAACTCGCCGATACCACACCGTCAGGCCTACCAGACTGAGAGTAGAAATGCCGATGAGAGCTGCATCCAGCCGATGAAACCACTCTAGAAACACCTGAAGATTCATTTGTTGACTAGGAATCAGGGTGCCATAGCAGAGCGGCCAGTCAGGGCAGGCGAGTCCAGCATTCATCACACGAGTGGCGCTACCGATCGCCATCAAAATCAGGGTGGCGATCGCCGTTTTCCAGATGAGCGATCGGACTAAAGCCTGAGGGTCAAAGGCTGGAGGGTTAAAAACGGGAGTAGCAAGAATCTGGGATAGGGCAGCCAAATCAGATCGGATACTTGAGTCAGCCATGCGTCACACCCTCCTTAAGCCTTTGGTTGACAAATTGATTCAAATGCATTGCAAATCATGATTCAATCTAAAACCGAGTTCTCTTACAACTTTTTTGCAACAGATCATGTCTTTACTCTAGTGAATGTACTCAATTAATGCAGAAAGCCTTAGCAATTTCTTCGGATTGTTCATTGAATTGTTCAGAGGCGGCACAGTAGGGCTTGTGCTTGAATACAACATCACCCGCTTAATAAAATTTACGAATCTCAGCATTAGCTTAGTATCTATTGATACGTATCCTCTTTTCGATTCCAAAAATATGCTTAAGAATTGTCGGAATGCGGATAATTTTAGCTTTTGGCGACCTGTGAAACCTAGTTGAATGAGGTCGATTGGTTTAACGTATTAGAAGGACAGATTATAAAGACAAGGTAAATCAGGCAACAGCTCAGGATAGCCTCGAAGCCAAACCTATTGAAATCATTGAGATCGTCAACTTTATCAAAGGATTTTTTTAATTTTTAGGGCGACTGCCAGATTTCCATAAGCTAGTGTTAATATCGCCTTTTAAAATCGCTCAAAGTATTAGACTCTCTTAACTCTTTCTGGAATTTATCCTCTAGCTGCCTTTCGCACTCTTAAATGGAGTGGGCTGCGCTTAGATAGAATTTGCTCAAATTACTTCTATGACCCCGATTATCTGTGAAAATTCCAAGTAATATCCTAACGATGCTGGCAGGCATCATTCTGACCCTGGCTAGCCTGTGGTACGGACAAAATCACGGGCTGATGCCCGTTCAGGCTTCCAATGATGCAGCTTTGGTGGATGGATTGTTCGATACTATGATGACGATTGGTACCGCCATTTTCCTTCTGGTTTGGGGCGTGCTAATTATTTGTCTGTTCAAGTTTCGCCGCAAACCCGGTGACGAGACCGATGGACCGGCGATCGAAGGCAATATTCCCCTCGAAATTGTCTGGACTGCAATTCCGGTGGCGATCGTTCTAGTTCTAGGCATCTACAGTTTTGATGTCTACAACAGCATGGGCGGCTTTGATCCGGACGCTGCGGGCGATCCCGGCGTTCAGGTGGCAATGCTTTCAGAAGGAGGCTCAGCCATGCCTCTAATGGATGCCGCCTCGTCCAAAAAAGCGCGACACAACCACATGGCGCTAGGAATTGGTGCCTCACCAGATGAAATTGGCGTTGCTCCTGATGTCACCGTCAATGTTTTAGGAATGCAATACGCCTGGATCTTCACCTATCCTGACTTGGGCATTACTTCAGGTGAGCTACATCTTCCCGCCAACAAAAATGTTCGGCTTAACCTGAAGGCGCAGGATGTAATTCACGCATTTTGGCTCCCCGAGTTTCGCATTAAGCAAGACACCATTCCCGGCATAGAATCTGAGCTGCGCTTCACGCCCACCCGCGTCGGCGATTACCCGATCGTCTGTGCTGAACTCTGCGGAGCCTACCATGGTGGCATGGCTAGCCGTCTATATGTTCAAGCTCCAGAAGACTATGACAAGTGGGTTCAAGAGTCGATGCCGATCGTAGAGAACGACTCTCAAACTGCGGCAGATTTAGAGAAGTTGGCAAGCACAGTAGCTCTAGGTGAAAATCGATCGGATGCAGATTACCTAGTTCCTGCGGCTCACCAGATGGGTCTCGATGCCAAAGCACTAGAGCAGTTGCATTATACAATGCCTCATGACTCGATGCGGCACGATGCAATATCGCACGAATTAATGCCGCACGACTCGATGCCACACGACTCAATGCTGCGTGCATCACTCTAAGAACAGTGGGTGTGAACTCAAATCTTTGCGAGCGATCGCTCTGTGCCACTCCAAGCCCACTAAAAAACCAAGCCTGTTAGAAAAACTAAGCCTGTTGAACCTCTCAGCCTGTTGAACCCGCTATGACGACTCAAGCAGAAATGCAAATTGCTCCAAGTGCCCATGCTCATGTAGAGCGGAAATGGTGGCACTATTTCACCTTTTGCGAAGACCACAAGGTTATCGGACTGCAATACCTCGTAACTGCCTTCTTCTTCTATGCCATTGGTGGAGCGCTGGCAACTGCAATCCGCACAGAGTTGGCAACTCCTGCCTCTGACTTTGTTAGCCCTAATACCTACAACAGCCTTCTAACTCTACACGGCACAATCATGATCTTCCTGTGGATCATTCCTGCTGGAGCTGGACTAGCAAACTATCTCATTCCTCTCATGGTTGGGGCACGGGATATGGCTTTTCCAAAGATGAATGCTATGGCGTTTTGGATGGTGCCTCCCGCAGGACTGATGCTGGTGCTGAGCTTTTTTCTGGAATCTCCTCAGGCAGGCTGGACTTCTTACCCGCCCCTCAGCCTAATGACGGGCAAAGTCGGTGAGGGCATCTGGATTTTCAGTCTGCTAATTTCCGGGACTTCCTCCATTTTAGGCGCGATCAACTTTCTGGTGACGATCCTCAAGATGCGGGTGCCCACCATGACTATCCACAAAATGCCGCTGTTTTGCTGGTCGATGCTGGCGACGGCAGGGCTAATTCTTGTGGGCACTCCAGTTCTGGCTGGGGCTTTGATCCTGCTGGCGTTCGACCTCCTGGCAGGTACCTCTTTCTTCAATCCCATGGGCGGCGGCGATCCGATCGTCTATCAGCATATGTTCTGGTTTTACTCCCACCCGGCGGTCTATATTATGGTGCTGCCGCTGTTTGGAGCCATTTCAGAGATTTTACCCGTTCATGCCCGGAAGCCGATTTTTGGCTATAAGGCGATCGCCTATTCTAGCCTAGTCATTTCTTTCCTGGGGCTAATCGTCTGGGCGCACCATATGTTCACGAGCGGCACCCCAGCATGGCTGCGGATGTTCTTCATGATCACGACGATGATTATTGCAGTTCCAACCGGGATTAAGGTATTCGGCTGGCTGGCGACCATCTGGGGCGGCAAAATTTCCTACAACAGCGCCATGCTGTTTGCCATGGGCTTCATTGCAGTATTCGTGATTGGCGGCATTACGGGCGTAATGCTGGCAGCGGTGCCGTTCGATATTCACGTTCATGACACCTACTTTGTAGTGGCTCATTTGCACTATGTGCTGTTCGGCGGCTCTGTGTTTGGTATCTATGCCGCTATCTATCACTGGTTCCCCAAGATCACGGGGCGCATGGTCAATGAAACACTGGGGCAAATCCACTTCGTCCTAACTTTTATCGGCATGAACCTCACCTTTATGCCCATGCATGAGCTAGGTCTGATGGGCATGAATCGCCGCATTGCCTTCTATGATGCCCGGTTCACGTCACTCAATCAGTTGGCAACTGTGGGATCATACATTCTGGCGGTTTCTACAGTCCCGTTTTTGATCAACGCTGTCTGGAGCTGGATGAAAGGAGCTAAGGCAACCGATAATCCCTGGAATGCTCTGACTTTAGAGTGGCAAACTTCTTCTCCTCCGGCGATCGAAAACTTTGAGGTTCTGCCTGTCTTAACCACAGGACCTTATGACTACGGCGAGCATCAGTCTGAAGAGGGCAAATTGCCTCCCGGTGCTTCACCTGCCCTTAGCGGTAGTTCTTCTGGCTCCTGATACAACGTTTTTCTCCTTTAGCAACTGGAGCGCTATGCAAGGTACCGTCGATCCAAATAAAGCCGCTCTAAACTATCACAATGAAGAGGTGGCGGCTCCTCCCCACGAGGAACATCCCGACCTTCGACTGTTTGGGTTGCTGGTTTTCCTGGGTGCAGAAAGCATGATCTTTCTGGGGCTGTTTGTGGCATATCTCACCTTCCGTGCTGTCTACCCAAGCTGGCCACCTGAAGGCACTCCAGAGCGGGAGTTAGCTTTACCCGCCATTAACACGGTGATTCTGATTACCAGCAGCTTCATTATCCATAACGCTGACACGGCGATCAAAAAGAATGATGTCAAAGGGCTACGCATTTGGTTTTCGATCACCGCCATTATGGGCGCTGTCTTCCTAATGGGTCAGCTTTATGAGTACAGCAAGCTAGAGTTTGGCTTGACGACCAATCTCTACGCCAGCACCTTTTATGTGCTGACAGGTTTCCACGGGCTACACGTGTTTTTGGGCGTTTGTTTAATTCTGGCAGTGCTATGGCGCGCTCAAAAAGCAGGTCACTATTCTGACCAAGAGCATTTTGGTGTTGAAGCCGCCGAACTCTACTGGCACTTTGTTGATGTAGTTTGGATTGTGTTATTCATCCTGCTCTATATTTTGTAGCGGCTCAAGCTCTTTTCCTGAAGCCCCTGATCAGTCGGGGGCTGTTTCATTTGATCTAGAGTAATTTGACCTAAAATAAAAAACTGTGCAACCCGATCGCATATCAGGAGGTTCGTCAAGATGGGAGTTTCAGTTGAAGTAAACAGCAGCAGCTTTGATAGTGACGTAATGCAAGCCTCCTTTCAGCGCCCGGTTGTCGTAGACTTCTTTGCCCAGTGGTGCGGTCCTTGTCAATTGCTGAAGCCCCTCTTGGAGAAGCTAGCGCAGGAATATGACTTTGTGTTGGCAAAAGTTGACATTGACCAAAATCCAGAATTGGCTAGCACCTATGGCATTGAAGGCGTTCCAGATGTGCGGGTGGTCAATCAGGGACAAATGCAGCCCGGATTTGTTGGCGCTTTGCCAGAACCTAAGCTCAGACAGTTCCTAGCTCAGCTTAATCTTAAGTCAGGGCTGGATCTGGAGCTAGAAGCCGTTCAAGCAGCGATTCGGGAAGGCAATCTGGAGGTCGCTAAGGCTGGCTTTACAGAGTTGATGGAAAAATATCCTCAAAATCAGCAGTTGGCGATCGCTGCGGCAAAATTTCTCATCAGCCAAGATCGGCTAGACTCTGCCGAAAAGCTGCTGGTGTTTATTGATGAGAGCGATCGAGAATATTCTGGCACTGCCAGGGCACTAAGGGAGCTAATGCAGCTCAAACTAGAAAGTGTTGATCCAATTTTGAAGCATGAGCTAGACGAAGTATTTTTTCGCGCCGTGCAGCAGACGCTATCTGAAAACTATGAAGCCGCGCTTCAGGGCTTTTTGGAAATCGTAGGTAAAAACCGTAAATATCGCAATGATGGCGCTCGTAAAGCCATGATCATGATTTTTGATTTACTAGAAGATGACAATCCTTTAACGAAACTCTATCGTAAGCAGCTCACGCAGACACTTTACTAAGGCTCTGTACTGATAAATTCTAGCTTTACTGAATCTTCACTTTACTAAATCTTCAAAGTTTAAACTTTTAACGATCCTTCAAGAACCTAAACTATAGTGATGAAGGCTAGGGTGAGTAAACTAGCGAAGCTACCCAAGCAGCTACCTAATAAGACGGAAGGGGCATCACCCCTCACCATTGCAGCCAGGAATCTGAGTTAGAACGAGGGCGGCAGCAATCATGAGGCTTGAGATAAAAGTCGTTTCTCTTGTCATAGATTACACCTTGCAGAGAATCCATAGCAGCATTGCTACCTTGCCTTGCCCGTATATCTATGGGCTTTTATCCAAATTTGAAGGAAAACGAGTCGAACTTTAGCAACTCTTCAAGAGATTTCCAGCAAGAATGGCGCTCTATTCTACAAATGTTGGAAAGATAATTGAAGGTAATGGGGTGTCTAATTCCAAACCTGCAATTTCGAGCCTACGTGGGCATAGAGATTGCAACACCCAGCGATCGATCAAGCGAGTGATGCCCTAATGAGCTACTGCTTAAATCCAGGCTGCAAAAGCCCTGAAAACCTGACCCATACTGAGATTTGCCAATCTTGTGGCTCGAAACTGCTGCTACGAGATCGCTATAGAGTTGTCCAGGGTTTGGGGCAGGGGGGTTTTGGCGCTACCTTTCTAGCGAAAGATGAGTCTTTGCCGGGCGTTCCTTACTGCGTGATCAAGCAACTTCGCCCGGTCACTTCCTCGGCTCATGTCCTGCAAATGGCGCGAGACCTGTTTCAGCGAGAGGCAAAGACGTTAGGAAAGGTGGGCAACCATCCTCAGGTGCCGCGCCTGCTAGATTATTTTGAAGTGAATAAAGAGTTTTATTTAGTTCAGGAAT
>CASBQM010000526.1 GCA_949127645.1 Synechococcales cyanobacterium PMM_0036 | reverse complement strand
GGCAAGCACTTTCTTAGAATATCTCAAGGCAGCAGCGCCTACCGTGTCGGGTAACTTTATGCGTTTGCCGGGATGGCAACCAGAGGGAAAAGTTGAAGATAAGAACGTTGAAAATAAGGTTGAGGTGTAGGGCGAGAGAGTGAAGTCAGAAATACTGCTCAGCGTTATTATTCCGACTTATAACTGCGATCGCTATCTTGCTCAGGCGATCGAGAGCGTCCTGGGTCAGAGCTTTTCTGCTTGCGAAGTGATTGTGGTTGATGACGGCTCGACGGATGCTACGGCAGAAGTTTTGCAGCGTTACGAGACCCAAATTCGATCAGTGCATCAGGTGAATCAAGGAGTGGCGATCGCTCGCAATCATGGCATTGATCTCGCTCAGGGAGAGTGGGTAGCGTTTCTAGATGCCGATGATTTTTTGTTATCTAATGCATTAGAGGCGAGGTGGGCGATCGCGGAGTCCTGCTTGACTCAGCCTAATCTGGGCATTGTTCACAGCGGTTGGCAGCGGGTAAGTGTCGAGGGCGAAATTCTGGTGACAGTAGAACCCTGGCAGCAGGTTCCTTCTCTCACTTTAGAAAGCTGGCTACGCTGGAAGCCCATTTTACCCAGCGCCATGCTGTTTCGGCGCGACTGGCTAGTGCGATCGGGCGGATTTGATTCCCAGTTTCCCCCGGCTGAAGATACTGAACTAGTGCTGCGGCTGGCACACATGGGCTGTGAAGCCGTATGGCTAAAGCAAATTACCGTCAGCTATCGTCAGCATCCAGACAGCGCCATGCACAAAGGTTTGCCCCAGGCGCGATCGCTGTCTGCCGTCATCGACCATTTTTTTGCCCAGCCCGATCTGCCCGATCCAATTCGCTGGCTAGAGCCACAGGTGCGATATAACACGCTGATCTGGATCGCCTGGTACCTGCACTACACAGGGCATCCTGCCGAAATGGCGGCATATCTGCGGCGATCGCGCCTCTATTCTAATCATTCGCTCATGGAGGCGATCGTGCATTGGGCAGATAGCTTCACGGCGTTTTCGAGGAACTGGGGCAGCGAGTTTGATGCGGCAGAGCTGGCGCGATCGGCAGAGTGGAAAGGGCTGATGAGTGGCAAGGGCTGATGAGCGGCAAGGGCTGATGAGCGCGATCGGCAAGCCTGCCTCAAAACTCTAGGGTTGCCCAGTCTGGCTCTCGGTAGTAGCGGGTCATATTGTCAAATTTGCGCAGCTCGGCGCGATACAGCCCTACGTCGTGCATTTCGTCAGATTCTAGCCACTGGTTATTTAGCTCAATCAGGGCTTGGCTGAGGCGATCGCCGTCTGCACTAGTTGTCGCCTCGCTGAAATAACCGAGGGTGATGTGCGCCGTAAAGTTGTATTGCTGCTCTACGCCCAGACCAATCAGATCAGAATTTTGGTAGAGCGTGCGCCGAAGCTGAACAACGCGATCGTAGGAATCTTGCTCTCTAGGAACTAGGCAGACTCCCAGAGAGCGTGTCCTCAAAAATAACCCAATAATCTGCCAGTAGATGGGTTTCTCGCCTTGAACATAAGCTTCGCTCTTGAGAAAGCTTTCTGCAACGCAATCATTGAGCCGTCCCTCGAAAGTAGGATCTTCATTAGCATGATCGAAGGCGTTTGCCCAGATCAAGTCGGCTAGCGTAAAGTGAAAGCTTTCTGCCGGAACAGGAATCAGCAAGTTCGGCTCTAGCTTGTCTAAGATCTGCTGCTGATACTGCTGGAGATGAGCATAGACTGCCGTATTTTGATGATCATCAGCCCAAGGAGGGGTAATGACGGTGTAGCCTGGAAAAGCGGCGGGTTTAACGGTGCCATCCGGCTGCTGCTCAAACTTGGGAGAGGGCTGGATATGCTGTACCTGCGACTGAAAGGTTTCAGGCAGCGTTGCCCGCACCACTCGGTTTACGTAGACTTGGTAATTGTCGTCCAATCTTGCCTGCCTTCTGTTCCAACTGTAGGAAGATCTAACTGAGCGTGGGATCTTGCAGGATCGCTTGCGGGATCGCCTGCGGAATTAAAATACAAGTTCCCCATTTAATTTAGCGGTAATTTACCCTATTGTTCTGCCATGTCAGTGTATCTATTTTGGGGAGATGATGATTTTGCGCTCGATCGGGCGGTGAAAGATCTGCGCGATCGCTCCCTTAATCCCGATTGGGCAAGCTTTAACTACGATAAGCTGCCGCCCGATTCAGACGCAGTTATACAGGGAATTAATCTGGCTCTGACTCCCCCCTTCGGCGCGGGACAACGGCTAGTGTGGCTAGCAGATACGACTCTCTGCCAGCGCTGCTCTGAAGACTTGCTCAGCGAACTGGAGCGATCGCTTCCCACCCTGCCTGACACTACAGTACTGCTGTTAACTATGTCCAGCAAGCCTGATGGTCGCATAAAGTCTACCAAGCTGCTGCAAAAACACGCTGAGATCCGTGAGTTTACCAACATTCCGCCTTGGAAGACTGATTTGCTAGCCCAGCAAGTCCGACGGGCTGCTCAGGACGTGGGAGTGAGGCTAACGAGTGGAGCTGTGCAGCTTTTGGCGGAGTCGGTGGGTAATAATTCACGTCAGCTTTTTATGGAGCTGGAGAAGCTGAGGCTGTACGGGGGCGACAATCCTCAGCCCTTAGGTGAAGCAGCCGTTACGACATTAGTGACAACCTCGACTCAAAACAGCCTTCAGCTTGCCGCCGCCATCCGTCAGGGTGATACAGGGCGATCGCTTACCCTCATCACCGATCTAATCCGTCAGAACGAAGCGCCGCTAAGAATTGTTGCTGTTTTGGTGGGGCAGTTTCGCACCTGGCTGTGGGTAAAGCTAATGCTGGAGGCGGGCGAACGAGACGAGCGAGAAATTGCCAGAGCCGCTGAGATTAGCAACCCCAAACGAATTTATTTCCTTCAGCAAGAAGTAAAGCCGCTGTCGTTGCTCAGCCTTCAGCAAACCCTACCCCTGCTGCTAGATCTAGAATTTGGGCTAAAGACGGGCGCAGAACCCTTGGCATTGCTGCAAACTAAGGCGATCGAGCTGTGTCAACTCTACAAAAATTTTAGATTTTAGATTTTGGATTTTATACCGATTTAAAACCCAAACAAGGCAGATGTTTTTTGAGAGCCGCGCTCTGCGCGGCTCTCAAATTCAAATTGGTATTAGATTCAATCCAAAATCTAAAATGATAGGGTTGTCACCTGAGATTCCTTACCTCCCATGTCTGCTAGATTTCAACTTGCCGATCGCCTAGAGCCACTCCGATCAAATGTTTTTGCCGACATGGATCGGGCAAAAGCGAGAGCCAGAGCCGCTGGGTTAGAGATTATTGATTTGTCGCTAGGTTCTTCGGATTTGCCTGCGCCCCGTCCGGTGCTAGAGGCGATCGCCCAATCTCTCCCTGACTCCAGCACCCACGGCTATCTGCTGTTTCACGGCACGCAGGCATTTCGGCAGGCGGCGGCGCAGTGGTATGAACGGAAGTTTGGCGGGGCGATCGATCCGGAAACCGAGGTCTTGCAGCTTATTGGCTCTCAGGAGGGCACGGGTCATCTGCCGCTAGCGGTACTGAATCCGGGAGATTTTGCCCTGCTGCAAGATCCGGGCTATCCCTCTCACGCAGGGGGCGTTTATCTTGCGGGTGGACAGGTATACCCCATGCCTCTGCTGGCTGAAAACAGCTTTCTGCCTATGTTCGCCGACATTCCTGATGCGGTGCTGGCACAGGCGCGGCTGATGGTGCTGAGCTATCCTCACAATCCGACGACCGCCACGGCATCTCTAGCATTTTTTCGGGAAGCAGTTGCTTTTTGTCGGCAGCATCAGCTTGTGCTGGCACATGATTTTCCCTATCCAGACATGGTTTTTGATGCTGCGGACACGCCTCCCTCCGTGCTGCAAGCTGATCCTGACAAAACAGTGTCGATCGAATTCTTCACAATGTCTAAGTCATACAACATGGGAGGTTTTCGGGTAGGCTATGCGATCGGCAATGCGGAGATCATTAGCGCCCTGAGACAGGTGAAGGCAGCGATCGATTTCAATCAGTATTTGGGAATTTTGAATGGGGCGATCGCGGCTCTTGATGGCTCACAAGACAGCGTTAGTACAGCTCTAGAAACTTTCCGTCAGCGTCGGGATGTGTTTGTGAAGGCGCTGCACCAGATTGGCTGGCAGGTGGCGATGCCCAATATTGCTCTGTATGTATGGGCAAAACTGCCGGAGCGCTGGTCAGAAGATTCGATCGGTTTTTGTCAAATGCTGGTAGAAAAAACGGGCGTGGCGGCATCTCCGGGAGCTGGATTTGGTAAGTTTGGCGAGGGCTATGTGCGGTTTGCGTTAGTGCATCCGCTGACCGTGCTGGAGGAGGCGGTAAGGCGCATCGCAACAGTTCTGTAGCGCCGCTCGGCTTTTGAGCTTCACTAGATGAGCTTTACCAGAATGCTCCATTTAGAAATTCACCCCAGAGCGTATTAATTGCAGCGCTGTAATTAACGCCATAGCTGGGTTTTTTGGAGGCTCCGCGATCGGGAAAATAGAGCGATAGTCCAGTACTGCGATTAGCGATCGCTGTGTAGTTTTGAATCACGGTGTTGCTGTAGGCATTGAGAACCGCCTGAGTTGCTAATCGCAGCGTGGCAGAAATTCCGGTACTGCTGGCAAAACTGCTGAACAGTTTGCCCACATCGCAGAAGTTCTCAGGTTCACTATTGGTATCAAAAACGTTGGCTAAGTTGTCGCGCCACAAGTCCAGCGTGTTTAGATCGGCGTTAGTAGCGCTAGTAGTGAGGGCTGTGGCAAAGCCGCCGATCGCCTGAGTCAAGCCAGAGGGATTGCTGCTCTTCAGCGCTACTAGGTTAACTGCCGAGAGAGTTTCATTGCCTCGGGGATAGGTTTGCCCGTAGCGAGTCACCATTGACGAACCGAGCTGGGTAGCCGTCATGGCTGGGTTGGCTTTCAAATCTTGCAGTACAGGCGTGTAGTTCCAGCCTGAGCCGGGTTCTAGCTCTTGGGAGCCGACGAAAACAGAAGCATTATCAGAAATTTGGGAGGCAAATTCTGCCGTACTCATGAGGCAAGCATCTGTGCCCACCACCTCAACCGGGGTGGAAAGCGCCCCTAAAGCGCTGTTGAGTTCACCGCCGCTAATGCCGTCATCGGTGGCATCGTCGTAGGACACGTTATATCCACTGCCATGCCCCCACATGACTAGCGCGTAGTGATTGGCTTTGTAGGTGCTGGTGCCCCAATTGACAAAGCTTTTTAAAGTGTTGGGGCTGCCCATATTGACTTCGCCGATGCTGGTGCCCCAATTGGCATTGGGTGTACCGCCTCTCTGTACTAGCCCACGTCGGGTATCTGTCCAGTTGCCGTAGGAAGAATCGTATCCAGCGGTGCGATCGAGCTGCACTACGATATTCACTTTGCTGTCTGAACCAGCCGCCGCTAGCTCTAAAAAATCCTGAATGGCATAGCTTTCAAGATTATTGCCCGCCATGTAAACCATCACCGTCCATTCGGCGGTCGCATTTTGCCCCGCGTTTCGGAGAGTCGTCGATCGCCTTCGACGGTGGTTTTTGGCAGGGCTGCTTTTGGCACGGGTTGCGCGATCGCCTGTTGCTTGCAATGGGCTAGTCGGAGAGGCTTTTGATTGCAGGCTAGATGAGCGAGACGAACGAACCCAGGGGTTAGATTGACCTAACAGACCGCCGGTTTTTTGAGGAGCCGAGGAAAAACCGTGAATTTGGGAGCGATGTCTCTGAGAGCGATCGACAGACGATGGAGTGAGCCGCTGCGTCGTCATGGAAGTCCTCGCTTTCGCTAAGGGTAATTACCGATCTTTGTAACACATAGAATATCGCTTGCGTAAAATTTACCGGATTTTACGGAGGACTTTTCATGTCTGAAATTGTAAAGCTTCTTCCGAAAGTCTAGCAAGCTATCTTAATAAACAGGCTTAGTAGACTCTGCTAGCAAAAAAATAATCGCCGCTCTAGCAACTTAGAGGAGGCGAAAGCCGAAGTCTTGTCTGTGATAAATATCACATCTGTCCCTCACCGTTTAATCAGCTTCTAATCTTGCTGAAGCCGCTGTGCCAAGAGCGTATAGCGCTGCTGATCTTTGACTTGACGGATAGCTAGAGCGATCGCCTTCTGGGGTGCAACCAAAATCGCTAGCTGACGGGCGCGGGTCAGCCCGGTGTAGAGCAGATTGCGGCTCAGCATCAGGTAATGCTGCATGTAGAGCGGCAGGATCACGACCGGATACTCGCTGCCCTGAGATTTATGAATACTGACTGACCAGGCAAGGGCAATTTCATTAATGTCGGCAGAGTCGTAGGTGACGAGGCGATTAACCAAGCGATCGCCAAACTCCACCTGAATCGACTGTTCTTCAGGATCGATCGCGCTAATTACGCCCATATCGCCATTGAACACCTCGCGGTTGTAGTCGTTGACCTGCTGAATGATGCGATCGCCCACCCGGAACGTCATGCCGCCGCGCGTCAGCTCTGATTTAGCGTAGCTGGCGGGGTTGATTAGCTCCTGCATGACTTTGTTGAGGTTGCGGGTGCCCACTACGCCGCGCGTCATCGGGCACAACACCTGCACGTCACGAGACGGCTCGAAGCCGAGGCTAGGAAGTAGATCGGTGATTAAGTCTCGAATGGCTTGAACTCCCTGCTCTGGTTCGGGAGCCGCTAGCCAGAGACAGTCCGACTGTGGCTGATTTGAGACGGGTTCTAGTGCCGGAAATTCGCCATGATTAATCCGGTGGGCATTGCTAACAATCTGGCTAGCCTGAGCCTGACGAAATACTTCTGTCAACCGCACGACGGGAATGCGATCGGAGTGAATCAGGTCGGCTAACACATTCCCGGCTCCAACGCTGGGCAATTGGTCGATGTCGCCCACCAGCAAAAGCTGAGCATCTAGGGGCACCGCCTTGATCAAAGAATTTGCCAGAAACAAGTCCAGCATTGAGGCTTCATCGACGACGATCGCCTGCACGGGCAAGACATTCTCTCCATCACGCTTGAACTTGAAGTTGCTGGGGTCAAACTCCAATAGCCGATGAATGGTTTTCGCCTCCTGTCCTGTCATTTCGCTGAGGCGCTGGGCGGCGCGTCCTGTAGGGGAAGCCAAGGCGATCGCTTTGCCCATTGCCTTCCAGAGGGCGACGATCGTGCGGGTACAGAAAGTCTTGCCCGTGCCGGGGCCACCCGTCAGCACCATCACCCGATGCTGTGCCGCCATCTCTACCGCCTGTCGCTGCTGAGAGGAAAGCTGAAGTCCCGTTTTCTCTGTGAAGCGATCGATCCAGCGCTGCACTCGCTCTAAGTCGATCGTCACAGGTTCGCTCAGCAGATACAGCAGCCGTTCTGCCAGCTTGAACTCTGCCCCATAGAAAGGCGGACTGTAGCAAATGACCTGATCTTCCAGGTCGCCCACCCCCATCTGCACCACCAGTTCGCCGTCCTTCGCCATGGTCAAAATCAGGGCTGAGATTTGCGCCAGATCGGGCTGATGATCGGCAAGGGTTAATCGTTTGACGGTGCGATCGCTCAACTCAGCCTGGGGCAGGAAACAGTGCCCTTCTTCAGCGGCTTCGCTCAGCACATGCAGAATGCCGCTGCGGTAGCGAAACTCTGAGCCAGGATCAATGCCGATGTTGCGGGCGATCGCGTCGGCAATCACAAAGCCGATGCCATAGATGTCGGTTGCCAACTGGTAGGGGTTCTTTGTGACAATGGCGATCGACTCATCGCCGTACTGCTTGTAAATCTTGACGGCATAGGTGGTAGACACGCCATGCCCTTGCAGAAACAGCATCACTTCTTTAATGGCTTTCTGCGCTGCCCATGCCTCCTGGATCATCTTCACCCGCTTTTGGGCAATGCCGGGAACCTCGCTCAGTCGCTCAATCTGATTTTCAATAATGTCCAGCGTCTCTAGCCCAAAATGCGCCACGATGCGCTTGGCAGTCACGCCACCTACACCCTTGATCAATCCGCTACCCAAATACTTCTCCAGTCCGGTCAGTGTCGCGGGTTTCGTCTCGCGGTACTGCGTCACCTGAAACTGCTGTCCGTATTTGGGATGATCGCGCCAGATGCCCTCAAGCTGAAGGGTCTGTCCTGCCTGAATGTTGGCAAAATTACCGACAATCGTGATTAGCTCACTGGTGCGGGGTGCCTTCACCCGCGCCACCGTGTAGCCCGTCTCCTCCGAGTGAAAGGTCAGCCGCTCGATTACGCCTTGCAGAGATTCGGTCGGTGAATTGTCGGATGAGGCGCTGTAGGAAGGGGAGGAATCTGACACGGGGGCGATCGCAGAGTCTTGTTCTAGTTCCCCCATTCTAATTTGCCAGCCCCGTTGCAATTTGTCAGCAGGCTGTGGAGGGCTGAAGACTAAGCCTGCTCAGCCCTTCGCCACCTCTGCTCAGAGCGATACTAACTGGGACGATCGCCCCCTCTTAACCATTCGTAGGGCGATAATGCGTGCTGATTGCCATCACCTTGTTTGGGTCAGGGGTGGGCAAGATCGGACTCCAGGTGTCGATCGTCCGAAAGCCGCGCACATGGGATTCATGAATCGTGGCTTAAACGCCTTCGCGTGAGCCGAAGACAATCACCCGAATGATATCTTGCTCTGGCTTCGAGTCATCCTCAGCTTGGAACGCCGGATGGTTGAAGAAATTGAATTCTCCCGTCATGCTATTTACTCCTTGGATGTTCTGGGTTCGCGGAAGGAACCCCAAAAACATGGCTACTCACAATCGATCAAACAAGTAGCGCCAAGGAGTGCAACTGAGAAAGCTACACTAACTGAAGCCCTACGGACTGGATGTGTCGGTCTGTGGGGTTAGAGGTATGTCGTAGCTCTAACTACTTCATACCTTGCCAGAGGTTTTTGGGTGAATTAAGGCTGCTAGCGCAGAATACGAAAAAGCAACCTTAGCGCATAAGAATACAGGGGGGATGGGCGATCGTCAAGCTCTTTCTTGCGCAAGCTCAAATGTATTTTTTGATGGGGGAGCTAAGGAGGCGATCGTCAAGCCATTCATTGGGGCGATCGAGCTGATGGCTATGCATCTAGAGGACTGCGTACCCCTTTGCCACCCCGATTGAGGACGTGAGTGTAAATCATCGTCGTCTTCACATCTTTATGCCCCAGTAATTCCTGAATTGTGCGGATGTCATAGCCGCTCTCTAATAAATGAGTCGCAAAGCTATGACGAAAAGTATGGCATCCCACTCGCTTTGGTATCTTCGTGACTCGTACTGCCTGCTTCACAGCTTTTTGCACGCCACTCTCATGCAGATGATGACGACACATCAATTCGCCACGCGGATCTTTAGCAATTTGACTAGAGGGGAAGATAAATTGCCACACCCAGTCTCGATTCGCATTCGGATACTTGCGATCCAACGCATAGGGCAACAGCACCGCTCCAAAGCCCCGTCCTAAGTCTTGCTCATGTTGCCGCTGGACGCGCACCAGATGATCGCGAAGTTCCTCCTTGACACTGTTCGGTAGCAGGGTGACACGGCTTTTACTGCCCTTGCCATCTCGCACCAGAATCTGATGTTGAGCAAAATCGACATCCTTAACCCGCAAACGTAGCCCTTCACACAACCGTAATCCACCGCCATAAAGCAATTTCACCACCAACTGCTGGACACCGCCGATGTTTTGAATGACTGCCCTTGCCTCTTGTGGGGTCAGAACTGTGGGGAGATATTGAGTGCGTTTTGCCCGAATCGCATTGACCTCAGCCACCTCTAAGTTCAACACTTCTCGGTAGAGAAATAGAATAGCGTTGAGCGCCTGATTCTGAGTGGAAGCAGCGACCTGCTGTTGGACTGCCAGATCAGTCAAAAATGCCTCAATCTCTGCTCGCCCCATCTCACGCGGATGACGCTTTTCATGGAAGAGGATATATCGTTTTACCCACTGCACGTAGGTTTCTTCCGTCCGGTAGGCATAATGCTTAAGCCGAATCACGTCACGCAGTTGGTCTAAGAGCTTTTTCGGGCGAGGTTCCATAACCATCCAGTCACAATGCTAAATATGTGCCTGATGATACTCATTATTTTATCCGTACACATCTGAAGATATGCGGAAACTTTCCTCAGATCCACCTC
>CASBQM010000525.1 GCA_949127645.1 Synechococcales cyanobacterium PMM_0036 | reverse complement strand
GCAAGCTGCTTTTCAGGAATTTCTTTTTGGTGTTGTGTTTGAAGTTCTAAGAGCGTGTTGTAGAGAGCGATCGCTTCCTCTAAAAGAATTTGAACCAGTTTGCCTTTATCATCAAGGATTAAGGTAATTCTTTTTTCAATAACGCCAGAAATGATGTTTCCATAATCTTCTACTTCCTTCCACCAAATATCGCTCATTTTGTGCGTCCACTCTGCAATAACGCATTTATAAAGCTGATTCAAGCTGGCAAGATAAGTACCGTCAGAAAGATGGCTTACTTTTTTGAAGGTTGACTCATGCTCATGAAGTAAGCCAACTAGTTCAAGAGAGAAAGACTTAAACTTTTTCCCCTCAGGTGTTTGAGAATCCAGAAACTTAATATGCGTCCGAATTATTTCTACATTGATTGATTGAATTTCCTGAAGAATTACGTCGAGGCTTTGATCAACAATGGCATTAATTTCTTCAGATTGCTTTACGAGTTCAACTTGGGCTTCTGCCAAAAATCTTTTCTTTTCATCCCACCCGACCTTCTCTTTTTGGTTGCCTTTGGCATCTTTGAAATGCTTTGCCTTGAGATTTTTTAACCTGATGTTCAAAGATTCTTGGGCTTTATTAATTGCCTCTGCCTCATATGTGCAAGTTATCTGATCCAGCCTTGAAAGACAGCCACTAATCTCACCGAGCTGCTGCCAAAAGACGAGTTGAGAGGTCTTGGAAATTCTGCGTTTGTTTTCCCAAACGTGATCAGCATGATCTAGTTCAGCAAAACATTCTTGCATTGATTGCTTGAATTGATCTGCAAACAGCTTTAGCTCCACAATTTGCGGCAGCACAGCTTCTCGTAATTTCAAAGCTGATCTCTTAATTTCTGGAGATTCTAGGGAGTGGTAGCGATCCTCCAACAGTCCGTCAGTGGATTGCACAACTTTTTGGAAAATCTCTAAGTATTCATTCATCCGTAAAACCTCCGACGCGATTCACTATGCAGGGGAACTAAGATTTAGCTTTCCCGTACAACTACCATTTCGCTCAAAATCATGTTTAAAGATGTAGTCTCACTCTCGTATCGATTCTCTCCTGAAGTTGAACGTGGAATGCGCAAAGGGATATATGAGATTGTCCGTCGAAGCGATGGTACGCTACTGACTATGGCTAGATGCATTAAAACTGGATGTATCGTTGCCCATGCCCAGAATATTCTGGTTGACGAAAACTCTGCAATTAAGAAGATTGTGGGTCACTTACCTGGTGTAGTGACTGGCAATCCTTTCGGGTTGCTCTCTGCATTGATTGAAACAGGTAGTATGTGGCAAAACCACTGCGGTTTTCAAAAAACCTATGAAAAGCTAGACGTTGGATTCAACGAAACCTATCGTCGATTAGATGTCATTCAAGGCGGATTGCGATCGCTTCAGCAAAGCGTTGGAATCTTGCAAGGTACGACATCCTTAATTGGGCTTGGCACGATCGCCGGGGTGGCATTATCAGCCGTGAATCTACACCAAACTCTGAAGCTGAGAGATGATGTTAAGCACCTGCGTCTAGAAGTCAAAGACGGCTTTATTGATCTCAAGCAAGCTTTGAAAGGGTCAGAAGCCGCCATTCTTGAACGTATTGATCAAGTTGCTCAAGATGTTGAATTCAAGAGCCATCGAACTATTCTAGCTCAGGCTTACGGACGGTTTTCCCAGGCGCTTGTCTGCTTGAATAACGCCCTGAGATTGCCAGATGCAAGCTTGAGAAACACAGGAATTAGCAACGCGCAGATGATGCTATTTAACGCCCTAGCTGATTACGATAATCCTCTCTTGCTGGAGAAAACTTGCTCGGCGGGACAACTCCGCCGACAAGAGTGCGTTTGGGCGATCGACCAAGCCATTACTCAAACCTATGACTTTCAGGGCGCGTATGCTGTGGTGAGCGATCGCCTTACTCAGCTTCAAAATAAAATTCGTCAAGACTCTCTCAAAATTATTGACAACTGTCAATCTGAAGATGAGCTAGATTTTCTGTTTCCTGAGATCACCCGGATTCAGTGGCATGATTTAGCAGCGATCGCCACCTGGCAAAATCACGCTGATTGGCTACAAGAACTTTCACCTACAGAGCGCGATCGACTGGTGGAGATGCCTTCTCTAGAGGCAAATTCAGAGAATGTCGAGCCGAACAGCGTTGCAGCAGAACCTCAAGAACAGTTACTCTACACGGCGCTAAAACCCAAATCGCATTTCCTAGCTCTGCGCGATCAGCTTAAAATTATTGTCAAGCCTGACTTGCGTCAAAGTTACGAAACATTCATTAGTCAACAAGCTCCTCAATTCGGGCATACCGCTATTGCAACATCTAACTTGCAAGAAGCCCCCGACTTAGCAGTTACCAACCTTTACTGGTATTTCAAAAACAAATAGCTTACAAAATCTGCTTTCTATGAATGATGGATGCGATCGTCACTGTTTCAGCCTCAAATCGGTAAATCTATGATCGCTACTACAGCAGAACACAAATTTGACTGAAGGAATCTACTTATGGCGAATTAACTCATAGATCGCTAAGTAATCCTGACCCGGATTATTCCAGGAGTAGTCATATTCCATCCCTTGAATGACAAGATCCTCAAAGCCTTCTGGATTGCCATGCCACAGACCTAACGCCCGATCGATCGCAAATTCCAACGCATAGTTATCGCTTTGATAAAACATATAGCCATTGCGTTCTTTGGGCGGATGAAACTCGTCATAGTCACGATCGAACACCGTATTTACCAATCCCCCAACCCCTCGGACGATCGGCACCGTGCCGTATCGTAAGCCAATCATTTGAGTCAATCCGCAAGGCTCATAATTGCTAGGCACAATGATCAGATCTGCACCTGCATAAATCAAATGAGATAGCTCCTCGTTAAAGCCTAACTCCAGATGACAATCGGGACTCTCATTTAAGACATTCTTCTCATGCCAAAAATGAGTATTAATGCCAGACTCTGTTGCCGAACCTAACAAGACAAACTGCGCCCCGCGCCCCAGCGTAAAGTAGATGGCGTGATGAACGAGGTGAACTCCTTTTTGCTCATCTAGCCGCCCAATAAAAGCCACGATCGGTTTCTCATCATCCTGACTCAGGAGGAGGCGATCGCGCAATGCCCGCTTATTTTTTGCCTTAATATCTAGCTTCTCGGCGGTATAGTTATGGGGAATATAGCGATCTGTTTCTGGATTCCACACCTCATAGTCAATGCCATTTAGCACCCCTCTAAACTTGTGCTGATGCAGGTGCAGCGTGTGCCCCAGCCCATAGCCGATCTCGGTATGGTGAGCTTCCCAGGCATGATGGGGCGAGACAGTAGTGACATAGTTAGAGTAGACAATGCCGCCCTTCATAAAGTTCAAGCTAAAGGGATTGAAGTTGTCCTGAAGGCGATCGTACTCAAAGTAATACTCTGCCCGATTCAGCCCGGTTGCCCACAGCAGATCTGCTCCGGCAATGCCCTGATGTTTGAAGTTGTGGATGGTATAGCAAACGCGCTGATTCTCCATGCCAGAATACTGATACATCTCGTACAGCATCACAGGCACTAAACCCGTCTGCCAGTCGTGGCAATGCAGAACATCCGGGCGCTTGTTGGCTTTGAGCAAAAACTCTAGCGCCGCCTTGCTAAAAAAGGCAAACCGCAGGTTGTCATCGGAACAGCCGTAATAAACGCCTCGATTGAAAAATTGGTCTTGAGACTGCGGCTCAATAAAAAAGCAGAGTTGCCCCAGCACCCAGCCACACAAAACCTGACAGCGAATCGCACCATCGCACCAGGGCACCATTAAGTCTCGGTAGGCTTCGTGCAGACCCCACACCTGGTCATACCGCATACAGTCGTACTTGGGCAGAATAATTTCGACCGTATGTCCCCGAATTGCCATCTCTCGACTCAGCCCATAAACTACATCGCCCAAACCGCCAGCTTTGATGACGGGAGCGCACTCTGAGGCGATCTGAATGATGTACATAATAATTTCTTAAAAAATAATGAGCAAAATTCCAAACTCGTGAGGAAGTATACCCGAAGGTGTGGGGCAACAAAAAGAGCCTATAGGAGTAGCAATTCCTCTGTTGAAGTATTTTGAAATATTTGTGGCTGGAGGGCGATCGCCCCACTGAGCGACACTCATTAGGAAGCTCTCGTGCTTTCCACTTTCTGCTGAATGAGTTTTGCGATCGCTTCGACCTCCAAATCTGATTGAGGCACAGATCAGCAGCCCCAGAAGAATAGCGGTAGCTTTCAGCCCAATGAATTGCCCCAGTTTAAGAGAGTTGAGCCAGGAGCAGAGGGGCTTGATATATTGCAATAGGTGTCCTAAAAATCTGGTTTCTCAAGGAATCTGGTCTATCAAAAAATTTCTATGCTAAAGGCTCTATTATTTGACATTGACGGCACGTTAGTCGAAACAGATACCCTCCATTACGAGATTTGGCGTAAGGTGCTAGCAGAAAAAGGGATAGAAATTGATGGCGCTGCCTACAAACGGAGGATCAGCGGTCGGCTCAATCCAAATATTGTCAAAGATCTATTGCCGCATCTTTCTCTAGAGCAGCAGACCGCTTTTGCTGAGCATAAAGAGGCGGTTTTTCGGGAACAAGCCGCTCTGGAGCCGCTGGATGGGCTGCTAGATTGCCTAAGTTGGGCAAGCGATCGCCATTTAATCCGTGCTGTAGTCAGCAATGCGCCCAAAGAAAATGCTGAATTTATGCTGAAGTCTCTCAACGTAACAGATGCTTTTTCGTTAGTGGTGCTGGGCGGTGAGCTGCCCCACGGCAAACCCCACCCCTTGCCCTACCAAGAGGCGCTGCGGCTCCTCAACCTATTGCCCGAAGAAGCGATCGCCTTTGAGGATTCGCCGTCGGGCATTCAGTCTGCGGTGGCGGTAGGAATTGCGGTCGTGGGCATTGCCTCCAGCCATGATCCAGCCGAGTTGAAGAAATTGGGGGCGGCGATCGTCGTCAAAGATTTTGCCGATCTTTCGCTTATGGAGTGGCTGAGCCAAAAGTGTTAAGCCAAAAGTTAAGTCCAACGCCGTTTTAAGATGCCTCTGGCAAACTCTTAATCTTTTATCAAAGTTTCAAGGTTGACCTAACAGATCCGACCTCAGATCAGGGCATACTGGGAATGAGTGAACCCAATATGCGCTGACAAATAGCGACTGCATATGAAAGACCGCAGTTCCGCTCCTCGCTCTGGCTGTCCTGATTGGGGGCAACGGTTGGCGGATAATGGTGAGCGTTTAATTGAGAGAGAAGCAGCTTACTTGTGGGAGAAGCAGGCTGTTTGCCCGCAAACAGCCTACTCTCCAATTCAGCTATCCTTATTTCTATCTCTAACGGATTCTAGAGGCTAAGCCAATGATTGAGATGAAAGTCGCTGGAATTGCCTTGGATGCGGTGTCTCGCAGTCCGATCGTTCTTCTGAGGGATGCGACAGAGCGCCGTCAGTTGCCAATTTATATTGGGCAAGATCAGGCTAGAGCAATCATCAGCGCATTAGAAAACCAGGCTCCGCCCCGCCCCCTGACCCACGACCTGATGGTTAATCTTCTGAATGAGTGGGATATGGTTTTGGAGCGTATTGTTATTCATTCTCTTCAAGACAATACGTTTTATGCCATCCTGCAACTTCGTCAGGGTGAAGCTCGCAAGGAAGTGGATTCTCGCCCTAGCGACGCGATCGCCCTGGCTATCCGCACCAAAAGCCCCATTTGGGTGATGGAAGAAGTGGTTGCTGATGCCTCAATGCCTGTAGACCGAGATGCTGACGAAGCCGATCGCAGAGCCTTCAGAGACTTTCTAGCCACCATTCGCCCCGACGACTTTAAGCAGGGCGGACGGTTCAGTAAACAAGATGAGGGGTAAGGATGCAGTATCGGCGCTTTGGCAAAACCGATTTGCGCCTGTCAACTTTCTCGTTAGGGACGATGCGCTATCTGGCATCTGAGGAAAATGCGATCGCTACGGTGGAACGGGCGATCGCTCTAGGCATCAATCACCTGGAAACCGCTCAGGGCTATGGCAGCAGCGAAAAGTTTTTGGGGGCAGCTCTGAGAGCGGTGCCTCGCCAGCAGGTTTATATCACCAGTAAAATTCCGCCCACGCCAGATGCAGATGCTCTGGAGCGGCAGATCGATCAATCTTTGCAGCGGCTAGGCGTTGATTATCTCGACTGTTTTGCTCTTCACGGGCTAAACACTACCGAACATCTTGCCTGGATCGAGTCCTCTCAGGGCTGTATGTCAGCCTTGCGTCGAGCCGTAGCTGACGGACGCATCCGCCATGTGGGGTTTTCAACTCATGCACCGCTAGAGGTGATTTTGCGGGCGATCGCCACCGACCAGTTTGAGTTTGTTAATCTGCACTACTACTGGTTTAACCAGCGTAACGCCCCGGCGATCGCCCTCGCTTCAGCCAAAGATATGGGCGTGTTTATCATCTCGCCCGCCGATAAAGGTGGAATGCTACATACGCCGCCGCCTACGCTTAACGACTTGTGTCAGCCCTTTTCGCCGCTAGAATTGACCTATCGGTTTTTGTTGAGCGATCGCCGCATTGCGACCCTGAGCGTCGGCGCTGCCCATCCCGGAGAGCTAGAGGGACTGATGGTCAGTGATCAGCCGCTTACGCCAGAGGAATCAGCGGCATTGCAGCGATTGCAGCATCAACAGACAGCGGCTTTAGGCACGGATCAGTGCAGCCAATGCCAGCAGTGTCTGCCCTGTCCGGAAGCCATCAATATCCCGGAGGTGCTGCGGCTGCGCAATCTGGCGATCGCCTACGACATGACGACCTACGGACAATATCGCTACCGAATGTTTGAAAACGCCGGACATTGGTTTCCCGGACGCAAGGGCGATCGCTGTACGGATTGTGGCGACTGTCTGCCTCGGTGCCCTGAAAACCTGGATATTCCCCGCTTGCTGCGCGACACCCACGATCGGCTGAAGGGAGAAACCAGGCGGCGGCTCTGGGGCGAATAGCTGCTACTTGACTTGCACCGTCAGCTCAAATCGGTTGAGGATGGAGCGATCGCCTTCCCATTGCCGCCATTCTTTGAGCTGAAGGTGAGCTGTTCCAGAGGATGCTGCTCGGAAGGTAAAGATCCGCTGACCGCCAACGCCAACGCCAACGCCTGCACTCTGCGGAGAAAATTCTGAATTTTGCAGTTTTAGACCCGGCTCGTCAGAGGTTTGAATTGCCCAACGATATCCAGTCGTAGGATTTTCGGCAAGCTGGATTGACAGGGTATCGCCTGAGCTAACCTCAAGGGTTTTGCCAGAATCGGCAGCGGTGAGGGCTAGAGACATGGTTTGGCTCCCGGTGGGCTGAGAGGGTGTAGACGGGCTGACTGAGCAGGATGGGAGGGCGATCGCGCCTATCAAAAAGACGAATATCAGTATCAACCTAACGAATTTGAGAGACATATTCATTCGAGTAAGGTTTAGCTGTTGTGGTATGGCTTTGTGGTATGGCTTTGTGGCATGGCTTTGTGGCATGGCTTTGTGGCATGGCTTATAGAATAGGGGCAAGCCCAACAGCATTTTGAATTCTGAGCATTTTTGAGGATTCGTATGGTACAGATAAAGCCTCGAATTTTGACCTTAGAGGAATTCTTGATGCTGCCAGAAACCAAACCTGCCAGCGAATATAGCGATGGGCAAATTATTCAAAAACCTATGCCAAAAGGGAAGCACAGCGTTATTCAAACTGAGCTAGCAACAGCGGCTAACGGGGTTCTTAAGCCTCGCCGTGCTGCTAGAGCTTTTTCAGAATTGCGTTGTACCTTTGGGGGGCGATCGATAGTGCCAGATGTGTCTGTGTTTACTTGGTCTAGAATTCCGCGTGACGAAAAAGGGGAAGTTGCAGATACTTTTCAGATGCAGCCAGATTGGGTAATTGAGATTTTGTCGCCAGAGCAAAGTCAGACCAAAGTGACTAAGAATATTCTGCATTGCCTTGATCACGGGACAGGAATAGGCTGGCTAATTGATCTGGCTGAGCAGACAGTGTTGATTGACTTGCCCAAGCAACAAACGATGATTTTCGATGAACCTGAACAGCAGCTACTCATTCTATCCTTTGCAGGAGAGCTAGAGCTAAGCGTTGAAGATATTTTTAGCTGGCTCTCTGAATAAAATAATTGATAGGAAAGATGCTGACGATCGCTTCCAGAGACACCTTGAGCGATCGCCAACATTATTATTTGCACTCATTTCATCTACACTCATTTCATCTGCACTCATTTTTGTTATTTGTTTGCAAAATCTGCGAAGCAGATTTTGCAAACAAACACTGATAGCGAGATTACGCGGGTCTCGCTGCGTAAACATAGAAGGCAACGCCCTCATTTGTCCATCTGTCTCCAAGGCTGGAGCTAGTGGAATACTGATAGCGCCAGGTTTCAGCCGCAACATAGCCGATAGACTGGAATCGTGTTTTCTACCTGGGTTTCGTAGGCATAGAAGGCAATGCCATCGTTTGTCCAGCCTTCGCCAATACAGCCCTGAGTTGAGTAGAAATAGCGCCAGGGATTTTCTGCACGACACTGGTAGACCGGGACGGTGCCGGGTTGGCTGACTCCAAAGGCATAGAAGCCGATGCCGAGGCGCGTCCAGTCATCTAGCACATCCGGGCTGGTGGAATACTGGTAGCGCCAGGGTGCAGTAGCATTGTATTCGTAGACGGGGGCGATCGTTGCCAAAGGCTCCACTAG
>CASBQM010000524.1 GCA_949127645.1 Synechococcales cyanobacterium PMM_0036 | reverse complement strand
TGAATATTCCGGAATGGTCTGACCCAGGTCTACCGATAATTATCTGACCTAGGTATTCCGGCAATGGTGTGACCCAGGTATTCCGACAATGGTCTGACCTAGGTATTCCGCTAATTGTTTGACCTAGGTAAAAGGTGAATAAAGAGACTGATTCCGCTAATGGTTTGACCCACCCTTTTTGTATTAGGATTTGATGCTAAAGTGCTCTCGTTTTGAGCCCCGATAATTTATTGGGATTAAACTTCAAACGAGCTAAATGTCACAACCACTTCGTATGCATCAAATTAAACGTATCATCGAACTTTATCAGGAAGGCCGCAGTATTTGGGAAACCAAGCGGTTAACTGGCTTATCTCGCAATACAGTGCGAGAATACTTGAGAAGAATTAAAAGCAGTGGATTAAGCCCTGGTCAATTGTTGGCTTTGGATGAAGAGTCTCTCATACCTTTCATGTATGCAGATACTTTTGAACAAGGACATGGCGGTCGGAAAGTAGATGCACGTTACCAAACTATAGAAAAAGATTTAGATCGGTATTGCAGTGAATTAAGCAGACGTGGTGTAACGCGCCAGTTGCTGTGGGAAGAGTATCGAAAGGAATATCCTGAAGGCTATGGCTATTCACAATTCTGTGGATACCTGCGGCAACATAATCAAAAAGATCAGGCCGTAATGCACTTCACCCATCAGGCAGGTGAACAACTTCAGGTGGATTTTGCCGGAGATAAATCAGGCTATGTGGATATTTCTACCGGAGAATGGATCGCCTGCGAAGTGCTCGTCTGCGTAATGCCCTATAGTAATTACATGTACGTTGAAGCGCTACGCTCTCAGAAGCAAGAAGATTTTATTGGTGGATTAACAAATGCCTTGCAGTACCTGCAAGGTGTTCCTTCCTGCATTAAGTGTGACAATATGAAAACGGCAGTGATCCGTGCCAATCGTTACGAACCCCAGTTTACTGAAGCGATGGAGCATGTAGCTGCTCACTATGGTACTACAATTCTCACAGCTCGTGTACGCAAACCCCGCGATAAACCCAGCGTGGAGAAAGGTGTAGATTTAACATACAAGCGCATCTACGCTCCTTTGCGTGAGCAAATTTTTCATAGTCTTGAACAACTCAATGCAGCTTTCCTCAAACAATTGGAGTTGTTCAATGCTCGGTCCTTTAAAAATAAAGTAGGCTGTCGTAAGCAGTGGTTTGAATCAGATGAAAAACCAAAGTTGAAGGATCTGCCGTCAATGCCCTATGAAATTAAGCATGTCACCTATAGCAAAGTGCAGCGTAACTACCATGTTATACTGGGAACAGACCGTCATCAATATAGCGTACCCTTTACCTTGATTGGTAAGCGCTTGAAGATCATTTACACTACGCTGACAGTTGAAGTCTATCATGACTTAAAGCGAGTAGCACTACATGCTCGTAATTATAAAAAGAATGACTACACTACCTTGGCCGAACACATGCCCCTTAATCATCAGCATATTAATGAGCAACGGGGTTGGAATGGCGACTATTTTGAACAACAAGCCAGCATGATAGGTGAATCTACACTACAGGTAATTCGTAGGGTACTTGAATCGAAAATATTTTATCAACAAACTTATAACAGTTGCTTGGGTATTCTTCGACTCGGCAAGCAATATGGTAAAGATCGCTTGGAGGCTGCTTGTCTGCGTGTACTCACTGCTCCGCTTGTTAATTACGGGATGGTCGCCAATATTTTAAAACGTAACCTGGACAAAGTTCCTATTACTGAACCCATCTCACCCGTTCCTCGTCACGAACAAATACGAGGAGCTGACTTGTATCAATAACTATTTTTTTCACTAAACTTTTAACTACTAATTATGAACACTACTGCAACCCTTGAACAACTCAACGATCTAAAATTAGCGGGCATGGCTCGGAGCTATCAGGCCATTTTACAGATGCCCCTCAATCAGCACCCCGAAGCGCATACCCTTATTGCCCAACTTGCACAGGCAGAAAAGCAAAACCGCATCCAGTGCAAAACACAGATGTTTCTTAAGTTTAGTAAACTTCGATATGCTGCGTTGCTGGAAGAGATATCCTGCAGTAAAGAACGAAACTTATCCAAGGAACAACTTCTCCAACTCTCGGATTGTTCCTATCTGGATCGCGCTGAAAATATTCTCATAAGTGGTGCAACCGGTTCAGGTAAAAGTTTTTTGGCTTGCGCATTGGGGCATCAAGCCTGTGTGATGGGGTACAAATCTCTTTATCTAAACCTTAACCGGTTTACTGAAAAAATCATGATGGCCAAGCTTGATGGATCCTTCGTCAAATTACTCAACCAACTTGAACGAGTTAACTTACTTATTCTGGATGACTTTGGGTTAGCTCCTATGGATCAAAATACAAGACTTGCTTTACTCCAAATCTTAGAAGATCGCTACGCGAAAAAGTCAGTGATAATCGGCTCACAACTACCCATTGGAAAGTGGCATGAATATATTGCAGAACCTACCCTTGCCGATGCTATAATGGATCGACTATTGACCAACGCACACCGCTTTGAATTGAAGGGTGAATCGCTACGCAAAAAATCAACCTCTAACTCAAGAAAAAAATAATAACTTTATGACATCAAATTCTCTTACCAAAAGGGTGGGTCAAACAATTAGCGGAATACCTAGGTCACACTTCCCGGAATAATCATCCTCATGCGATTTGTCAAAGAACTCCTTTTTCATGCCGGGAAATTT
>CASBQM010000523.1 GCA_949127645.1 Synechococcales cyanobacterium PMM_0036 | reverse complement strand
TATTGCTCGTCAGCCTGAAGCAGAAGGCAAAATTCGGGGTACGCTGCTGTTGAGCTTGGCGTTCATGGAAGCGCTAACGATTTACGGCTTGGTTGTGGCTCTGGTGCTGCTATTCGCTAACCCATTCGCATAATTGGTTTTGCTGTAGAGGTGCTGTGCGCAGTACCTCTACAGCGCTGAGCTAATTGCAATCCCTTATTTTTGATCTTTCCAATTGTTGTTTAACCCCTCTAGTGTCAAGGGGGTAACTAGATATGATTCATTCAACAATCCTGCTGGCGGCTGAAGCAGCGGCTGAGGGGAAAGGTGGGCTGTTCGACATTGATGCGACCCTGCCCATTATGGCGATTCAGTTCTTGGTGCTGGTTGCTGTCCTCAATGCTTTGTTCTATAAGCCCATTGGCAAAGCGATCGACGATCGAGATGCCCTTATCCGTTCCAATCAAGCGGATGCCAAAGAACGCCTTGCTAAAGCTGAGGCAATGGCAACGCAGTATGAGCAGGAGCTTGCGGATACCCGCCGTCAGGCGCAGAAGGTAATTGCTGACGCTCAGGCGGAGGCACAGCAAACCGCCGCTCAGCAGATGGCGGCTGTGCAGCAAGAGGCTCAGGTACAGCGTGAGCAGGTGCAGGTGCAGCTAGATCAGCAGAAGCAAGAGGCAATGCAGTCTTTGGAGCAACAAGTGGATGCTCTGAGTCGGCAAATCTTGGAAAAGCTCTTGGGCGCACAGGCGGTTAGCTAGTTAGGCGATCGAGCTTATAGGCAGCAAGGCTACAGGCGATTGAGCTACTTTTGAGACGAGAGTTATGGTGAGATGAGAATTATGGAGAGCTTCATTTTACTGGCTGCTAAGACGGCAGAGATCGCTGAAACGGCAGAGAAAGGAGGGTTCGGGCTGAACTTCGATCTTCTCGAATCTAACATTATTAACCTGGTCATTATTATTGGTGTGCTGATCTATTTTGGTCGGGGCTTCTTGGGTAAAACCCTTTTAGAGCGGCGATCGAAAATTGAAGAAGCCATTAAAGATGCTGAGCAGCGGAAGCAGAAGGCGGCGGCGGCATTGGCAGACCAACAGCAAAAGCTGGCTCAGGCGAAAACCGAGGCGGCTCGAATTCGCACTGAAGCTGAAGGACGGGCTGAGGCAGTCAAGGGTGAGGTTCTGGCTCAGGCGCAGGTAGATATGGAGCGGATGAAAGCTTCTGCGGCTCAAGATCTAAACACACAGCAGGAGAAAATCATGAACGAAGTGCGGCAGCGAATTGCGGCACTGGCGGTTCAACAGGCTGAGTCTCAATTGCGATCGGGTCTGTCTTCAGACACTCAGCAGCAGTTGATTGAGCGCAGCATAGCCACGATAGGAGGAAGCTAATGAAGTCTAGTCTAGTCTCCGCTGAGATTGCTGAGCCTTATGCCCAGGCGCTGATGTCGTTAGCGCAGTCGAGCAATCAGGTCGATCGCATTGGTGATGATGTCAGTTCGGTGCTGTCGGTGCTATCTGAATCTCAGGATCTGAGAACCTGTCTGTCTAGCCCCTTGTTTGAGGCGGACGTGAAGAAGCGGGTAATTCGACAGGTCATGGGCGATCAGCTTCATGCCTACACGCTCAACTTTATTTTGCTGTTGGTCGATCGCGGTCGCATTGTCTTCGTCGAAGATATCTTCCGGCAGTTTCAGGTGTTGCTACGTCAGCTCCGTAAAGCCGTTCTCGCGGAAGTGACTTCTGCAGTAGCGCTGAATGAAGAGCAGCAAAATGGCATTCGTCAGAAGGTGTTGAGCATGACTCAGGCGGAGCAAGTTGAGCTAGAACTCACTGTTGATCCTGACCTGATGGGCGGAGTCATTATCAAAGTTGGCTCTCAGGTGGTCGATGCCAGTCTGCGTACCCAGCTTCGCCGGATTGGGATGAAGCTAGGGGCTTAATATTTAAGATTTAGCCAAGACTTAGCCAAGATTTAGCGCTACGGATATTTCTTGTCCTCCATTTTTCAACTAGCCATATTTCAACTAGAGAGAACTACAAATGTCAATCAGCATTAGACCGGACGAAATTAGTAGCATCATTCGCCAGCAGATCGAGCAATACGATCAGGACGTGAAAACCACCAACGTGGGTACCGTTCTGCAAGTCGGAGACGGGATCGCCCGTGTCTATGGTCTGGAGCAGGCGATGTCTGGAGAACTGCTGGAATTTGAAGATGGCACAGTCGGGATTGCCCTTAACCTGGAAGAAGACAACGTTGGCGTAGTGCTGATGGGCACGGGCTTAGGGATTCAGGAAGGCAGTACTGTGACTTCGACGGGCAAGATTGCCTCGATTCCAGTGGGCGATGCCATGATTGGGCGCGTGGTGGATGCTTTGGCGCGTCCGCTAGATGGCAAGGGCGATGTAGTCTCCTCTGAGAGCCGCCTGATTGAATCTCCGGCTCCGGGGATTATTGAGCGAAAATCGGTGTATGAGCCAATGCAGACCGGGATTACGGCGATCGATGCCATGATTCCCATCGGTCGGGGTCAGCGAGAGCTGATTATTGGCGATCGCCAGACGGGCAAAACCACGATCGCGGTAGACACAATCCTCAACCAGAAGAGCGAGAACGTCATCTGCGTTTATGTGGCGATCGGTCAGAAAGCCTCTACGGTGGCTCAGGTTGTTGAAACCCTGCGGGAAAAGGGCGCTTTGGACTACACGATCATCGTTGCGGCAAACGCCAACGATCCGGCAGCCCTCCAGTATTTAGCTCCCTACACGGGCGCAACCCTGGCAGAATACTTCATGTACAAGGGTCGTCACACGCTGGTAATTTATGATGACTTGTCAAAGCAGGCGCAGGCTTACCGCCAAATGTCGCTATTGCTGCGTCGTCCGCCCGGTCGTGAAGCCTACCCTGGCGATGTATTCTATCTTCACTCTCGCTTGCTAGAGCGGGCGGCAAAGCTTAGCCCTGAGCTGGGTGAAGGCAGTATGACAGCTCTACCGATCGTCGAAACCCAAGCGGGTGACGTGTCGGCGTATATTCCTACTAACGTGATTTCCATCACCGACGGTCAGATCTTCTTGACCTCTAGCCTGTTTAACTCAGGTCAGCGTCCGGCGGTTAACCCCGGTATCTCCGTGTCTCGCGTAGGCTCTGCGGCGCAGACCAAGGCAATGAAGAAAGTTGCGGGTAAGGTGAAGCTAGAACTTGCTCAGTTCGACGAGCTTCAGGCGTTTGCTCAGTTTGCTTCTGACCTTGATCAGACGACCCGTAATCAGCTATCTCGCGGTCAGCGTCTGCGGGAAATTCTCAAGCAGCCCCAGTACTCGCCGCTGTCGGTGGGTGAGCAGGTGGCGATTATTTACTCAGGCATTAATGGTCACCTGGATGAGCTGCCCATTGAGAAAGTCTTGGGTTACACCCAGGAGCTACGGAGCTACCTGAAGAACAGCAAGCCTCGCTACATGGAGATCATGACCACTCAGAAAGCGCTGAGTGAGGAAGCTGAGGGTCTGCTGAAGGAAGCGATCGCTGAAGTGAAAAAGACGATGTTGGCTTCTGTTTAAGAGAGCCTGGGAGCTAGTGACATTGAGCTAGGGGCATTTGCTGAGCCTAGCTCCCTCGATTTCCTGTCCTTCTATTCTTTCGATTTATGCCTAACTTAAAGGAAATCCGCGATCGCATTCAGTCGGTCAAAAATACGCGGAAGATTACGGAAGCGATGCGGCTGGTGGCGGCAGCAAAGGTGCGGCGTGCCCAGGAGCAGGTGACGGCAACGCGTCCCTTTGCCGATCGTCTGGCTCAGGTGCTATACGGCTTGCAGTCTCGCCTCAAGTTTGAGGAAGCAGACTTACCGCTCCTGAAACAGCGCCAGGTGAAGACGGTAGGCTTATTAGTGGTGTCGGGCGATCGCGGCTTATGCGGCGGCTATAATGCCAGTGTCATTAAGCGGGCTGAAATTCGCATTAAGGAACTGAAGGATGCAGGTCTGGACTATCAGCTCGTGCTGATTGGTCGGAAGGCGGTTCAGTATTTTCAGCGGCGTAATCAGCCGATCGCCGCGACTTTTGCCAATCTCAACCAGATTCCTTCTGCAGATGAGGCAGGGCAAATTGCGGATGAGCTGCTGTCTCTGTTTCTTTCTGAAAAAGTGGACGACGTAGAGCTGATTTACACGAAGTTCGTGTCGTTGATTAGCTCTCGTCCTGTGGTTCAAACCCTCCTACCGCTTGACCCCCAAGGGATTGAAAATCCGGACGACGAAATCTTCCGGCTAACTTCCAGAGATGGCAACCTTCAGGTTGAGCGGCAGAAGGTAGATGTGGCTACTTCTGATCCGCTGCCGAAAGACATGATTTTCGAGCAAGATCCGGTGCAGATTTTGGATGCTCTGTTGCCGCTGTACCTGAATAATCAGCTTTTGCGATCGCTGCAAGAAGCTTCTGCTAGCGAACTAGCCGCTCGGATGACGGCAATGAATAACGCCAGTGAGAACGCTAAAGAGCTGATCAAAACCCTAACGCTGTCTTACAATAAGGCGCGCCAAGCGGCGATTACTCAAGAAATTCTTGAAGTGGTCGGCGGTGCTGAAGCGCTAGGCTAAGTTAGTTAATGAGTTCAAAAAAACAGCGCTGCCAGGAGGCAGCGCTGTTTTTTTGAAGAGCTGCTTATCGTACGGTGCGGATGCTGTCAACCTTGCGGGTAAACATATCTGTGAAGATGCTCATGATTGTCCGCTTGCGGGTGATGATATTGCTGGTGATAGACATTCCAGACTGGAGCGGCACCTCTTTCCCGCTGACTGCCACATTCTGCTTTTGCAGCTCTACCCTTGCTGGAAAGCGAGAGTAGGGGTGGATTTGATCAGGCGGTAAAGCATCCGAGCCAATGTTGACCAGCTTGCCTTGAATATCGCCAAATTCACTAAACGGAAAAGAATCAACCCGCACATCTACGGGCATTCCCGTTCTTACAAAGCCGATATCTTGGTTCGTAATGTAGATTTCTGCAATCAGATTATTGGTCGGCACTACCTTCAAAATCGGTTCGGTGGTGGTTGCCACAAAGCCGGGTCCCTTAGCTTGTAGGTCAAAGATCACGCCATCGACCGGAGAGCGTAGCTCCTGGTATTTCAACGTTACGCCCGTTTCGCTGAGCTTGCTGTTGATATCCGAAATTTGGTTTTCGTTATCTACGATCGCCTTGTTCAACTGAGTATCTAGCGAGGCAAGCTGCTTGTCGTTCTCTGCCATTTTGTTGCGCAGGTCGTTATCCGACAGCGCCATCGTGTTGGTCATTTTTT
>CASBQM010000522.1 GCA_949127645.1 Synechococcales cyanobacterium PMM_0036 | reverse complement strand
GGTTGCTGCCAGCAGTTGTGTAGCAATTTCTTGGGTTTTAGCTTCTGTACCGTTGGACATAATTTTCTCTAAGCACCTTGAATATATACTATAATACAATATATACTATAATGTAATGGTTATCCCATGCTTAGGTTGATAAGTTTTACTAATCAATGAGCTGTCTCAGCGATGGTGTAGTAAGGACTAAAGTCCTCACTACGAACCTTTTTTAGGACTAAGGTAAAAGGTGCATTCATCAAAAAAAGATAATGGCTGAAAGCTATATAGAGCAACGGATTCAACGACTGGTTGCCCCTGGTTGCACGAACCTTCTATTTCCGCCTTTTTGTGAGAAATGCGGGTAGTTGACTTTGCGAGATTGGTATGCTATGATAGGTATGGAGGCTACCAGCCTAAAGCGGGACAAATTTGAAGGACGCGATTGGATGAACCCCTTGCAGGCTGGAACCCTTATATCATCGGCTGTCCCGCCTTGGGTTGGTAGCCGGTATCGATAAGTTTTTGTCGTAAACCATTAATTTCAGGACTCTAAATTCATGTTCACTAAAGATACTAATTCTCTCCAAACTTCTATACCAACTTCTAAAAGTGGATTACGCATTGATTTTGGACAAATACAAACAAATTGCTGTTCCACACTCAATGAAATTGATTTAAAAGTTAATATTCCGGTTCTTGACAACAAATCAACGATTTTCTACCCTGTGAACACAGGCATAAGGCATAACGGCATAACTTATGAATCCAAGGGCTTTCACCTATTGGAAACAAACAACCAATTTATCGGTGCATTAGTAAAGCCAATCACCCACCCGATGGAAAATTCAGTATACGATATCTATCTTGATTTGTTAGAACTCACCCAAAGTTGGAATCTATGTCGAATCTGGAACTATGTCCCTTACATTAATGACGAAAGTAGAGATTTAGAAAATTACAAATCCTTTGTCCAGGGAAGATCGCTAGCTTTTGAAAAGTTCTACGGAGAAAATTTTGAGGTCAAATTACCTGCTGGAACGGGTGTAGGCATCTTTGAAGATACTTATGTAATTTACTTCATAGCCATTAAAGAAAATGTCTTAAATGTTGAAAACCCTCAACAAGTCTCCGCATTTTTCTATCCACGCCAATACGGACCTCGTTCGCCTAGCTTTGCTAGGGGTACAGTAATCACCCATCAGGGTAAACGCATAGGTTATTTATCAGGAACAGCGAGTATCAAAGGCCATCAATCCCTAGGTAAAAAAGATATTGTTAAACAGTTCTACACTACCCTGGACAACATGAGAATAGTATTTGAACAAATGGGATTTGGTAATAATTTTCCAGCCACTGAATTATATGATCGTCACTTCATAATCTATCTTCGCCATTTGTCCGATCTACCGATCGTCCAACAAATGGCTGCAGAGAAATTTGTATCCACTGATGATATTATCTATTTACACTCGCATATCTGTCGTTTAGAGTTGGATATTGAGATTGAGTCCATCATCACTGAAAAATAGCGATAGCTATCTATTGTAACGTGAACTCGGGATAAAAAAGCGAAGCAGGATATCGATAAATTAGGGATATAGCTTGTGGATGGAAAAAAGGAGGGGGCGAGTAAGCTGAAAAATATATAACATTCAACTGTGGCTTAATTGCTTATTGTCACCAACACAAGAAGCCATCACTCTGTTTAGAGTGGGTTTTACCTCCTTATGCTTAACCCGAACTGACGTTATTGTACGTAAACTTGTTAAATTTATCCCTTAACTAATTTGAAAGCACTATGGAATTCGGTTTACAATTTTTTCCTGATGTCAGCCCTGAAGAAAAATCTGGGCAGCAATACTTTAATGAAGCCCTTCACTTAGTGAGTCTTTGTGATGAACTTGGCTACACCCATGTCCGAATTGTTGAGCATTACTTTCATCGGTATGGTGGATATAGTCCTAATCCGATCATTTTTCTAACTGCAGCATCTCAACGAACTCAAAAAGCCCGTCTGATCACAGGGGCTGTGCTACCCGTTTTTAACAACCCTCTGAAATTGGCTGGAGAAATTGGAATGTTAGATGCTATTTCTAACGGGCGATTAGAAGTTGGCTTTGCTCGTGCCTTTCTACCCCACGAATTCACCCGATTTGGAATTAGCTTAAACGAGAGTCGTGGGCGATTTGAAGAAGGAATAGTACAGGTGCGCTATCTGCTGGAAGAAGAAAATGTGACAATGAGTGGGCAATTCCATCAATTTTCCAACGTAACCTCTCTACCTCGTCCTACTCAAAGACTTCGTCCTCCCTTTTGGGTGGCAGCTCTAGCCAGTGCAGAATCCTTTGTGTACTCTGGTCAAAAAGGCTATGGTATTATGGCTATTCCTCTAGCAGGAGGCAAGATGACCGAGTTGCTCCAACTTTATCGAGATGCCTGGAAATCGGCAGGGCATCCTGGTAATGGAAAAGTTATGTTGGCTTTTCATATGTTTTGTGCAACCAGTATGGAAGAGGCGCTCACTGTTGCTCGTCAACCTCTGATTAATTATCTAAATTCTTTGGTAGAAGCTGCATCTGACTGGGTGGATGGTACAAACTCTATGGACTATCCTGGCTACGATAAGATTATTGCTGGACTAAAACAGGAAACATTTGAATCCCAGATAGAAAAAGGAGCAGCCTGGATCGGCACACCAGCCCAAATACGGGATATGATCAGCCACTATTATGAACAGGTTGGTGGTTTCGAGATTGCCTCTATGCAGGTCAACTTCAACACCATTTCACTCAAAGATGCAGAAGCTTCTACCAAGCTTTTTGCTCAGGAAGTGATGCCCCACTTTAGTTAGTGTCAAGAAGTTTTCGCCACCCAAAAACTACGCTTGGAACAGACAGAATGTAAGGGTTTCTGAAAGAGTCATATCCGAATGGCACTTAGATAAGATGCGATGGGAGCAACGCGAAAAAGTGACGCGGGAGTGAGTGACGCTCCCTCAAAGAGATCGCTCTATGAGGTAGTCGTAGCTTCCTGCACCACAATCAAGTTTTTATGGCACCCCACTAGAGAGGTATTCTGTTTAGGGCGTTCGCGTAGCGTGCCGGAGGCAATCGCTAAAAACTTAACAAAACTTAACTTAAGCTTTGTGAAGCCACTTGATCGATCGATTTGAGGGAACGTCTCTCACGCCCTCTCACTTTTTCGCGTTGCTCCCGGTAAAATTGTAGTAAAATTGTAGGTTGGGTTGAGGAACGAAACCCAACGTTTTTTTAGCATATTTTCAGTCCGATTCAGAGGACTACCAAATGATTTAAATCCCTAGCGGTTCGTGGC
>CASBQM010000521.1 GCA_949127645.1 Synechococcales cyanobacterium PMM_0036 | reverse complement strand
GGTGAACAATATCACCCGCAAAGATGCCGAAGAGCATCCTGATTTGATTGTGCTGACCCCTACCTGTACGTCGAGCATTCTGCAAGAGGATTTGCAGAACTTTGTCGAACGGGCACAGTTGGAGTCCAAGGGCGATGTCATGCTTGCCGATGTCAATCACTATCGGTACAACGAGCTGCAAGCCGCCGATCGCACCCTGCATCAAATCACCCAGTTCTATATTGAGAAAGCCCTGAAGCGGGGCGATTTGCCTATTGCAAAGACCGAGAAACCTTCGGTGAACATCATCGGCACTTCGACGATGGGCTTCCACAATCAGCACGACTGCACTGAGCTAAAGCGGCTAATGGCGGATTTAGGGATTGAGGTGAATGTCGTCATTCCGGAAGGTTCGACGGTGTATGACATCCAGAAGATGCCGCGCGCCTGGTTCAATCTGGTGCCCTACCGGGAGTTGGGTTTGCCGATCGTCCACTATCTGCAAGAGCAGTTTGGCACGCCCTTTGTCGATATCACCCCGATGGGCGTGGTAGAAACGGCTCGGTGCATCCGCAAAATTCAGCAGATCTTGAATGAGCAGGGCGCGGCGGTAAACTACGAAGCCTTTATTAATGAGCAAACTCTGCACGTTTCGCAAGCCGCATGGTTCTCCCGATCGATCGACTGCCAAAACCTGACGGGCAAGAAGGCAGTCGTGTTTGGCGACAACACCCACGCGGCGGCGATAACCAAAGTTCTGGCGCGGGAAATGGGCATCCACGTCGTGCTGGCTGGAACCTACTGTAAGTATGATGCCGACTGGTTTAGAGAGCAGGTGAGCGAATACTGCGACGAGGTGCTGATCAGCGAAGATAACGGCGAAATTGGGGATGCGATCGCCCGTCTAGAGCCTTCGGCAATCTTCGGCACTCAGATGGAGCGCCATGTAGGTAAGCGGCTGGATATTCCCTGTGGCGTGATTGCGGCTCCGATTCACATTCAGAATTTCCCGATCGGCTACAAGCCATTCATGGGCTACGAAGGCACTAATCAGATCACAGACTTGATCTATAATTCCTTCACGCTAGGCATGGAGGATCATCTGCTGGAAATCTTTGGCGGTCACGATACTAAAGAGGGCATCACCAAGGGTATTTCCGCCGATTCTGATCTCGCCTGGAGCCGAGATGGTTTGGCGGAGCTGAACAAGATTCCGGGCTTTGTGCGTGGCAAGGTGAAGCGCAACACCGAGAAGTTTGCCCGTGAGCGGCAGATCGAACAAATTACGGCTGAAGTGCTGTACGCCGCTAAGGAGTCGGTTGGGGCATAGAGTCGCTGGGGTGTAGCCTGTAAGCCCTCACCCTAAATCCCTCTCCCAGAGCGGGAGAGGGACTTTGATCTGGCTCCCCTTCTCTCAGAAAGGAGAAGGGTTAGGGGATGAGGGCGATTCGTTGATGCCTTAGACTACCGCCAGTTCTGGAGCTGGGCGCTTGCTGTTGCGAATGCCCTCGATCGCCGTGGCGTAGTCGGGCGCGTTGAAGACTGCCGAACCTGCGACGATCGCATTTGCGCCTGCTTCCAAGACCTGCCAGGTGTTGTTCACCTTCAGACCGCCATCTACTTCGATCCAGGGATCGAGACCCCGCTCTTCGCACAGGTTGCGCAGCTTACGGATCTTGGGAATCATGGTGGGGATAAAGCTCTGACCGCCAAAGCCGGGGTTGACGCTCATGATCAGCACCAAGTCGCACAGATCCAGCACATTCTCAATCAGCTCTAGGGGGCTACCAGGATTCAGTACTACGCCTGCCAGCTTGCCTAGCTCCTTGATTTGACCCAGGGTACGATGCAGGTGAGGCGAGGCATTATGCTCGGCGTGAACGTAGATGTGATCTGCGCCTGCTTTGGCAAAATCTGCCACATATTTCTCAGGTTCCACGATCATCAAATGCACGTCTAGCGGCTTCTGGGTGCAGGGACGAATGGCTTCTACAATCAACGGACCGATCGTGATGTTGGGAACGAACCGACCATCCATCACATCCACATGAATCCAATCTGCACCCGCAGCATCCACGGCTCTGATCTCATCTCCCAGGCGGCTAAAATCTGCTGATAGGATAGATGGGGCAATCACGATCGGTTTCTGAGACTGAAATTGAGTTTGTGCCATGGCTTGTGTTCTCCTGCTTCCTGTGATTCGATGTGCTTGATATAACTGGCGTAACTGCTAGTTGAGCGGCTTGCCTAAGCTTGCTTAAACTAAACTTGTTGAAACTAAAGTGTATTCAGTGTAACAAAGTATGTTCTGAGGCTGAATTATGCGATCGCACCTCATCTCATTGGAACACACAAGTTCGTCAGAAATTTATGGAATGCCTCTATGCCGCCGCTAAAGTTTCAACGAAGAACGACCAAGCGATTGATAGACGGATTGGGCGGATTGATGCTGTCTTTGATGCTGACATTCGTAAGTCTGCCAGGATGGGCGTTAATTGCCTCCGTGGGCGAAAACGGCATTGATGCCTACCGCCTACAGGATGCGCCCTACAATCTGACGGGGCGAAAAATTGCGATCGGGCAGGTCGAAATTGGTCGTCCGGCGCTGTTTGGCTTAGATAAAGCGGCCGTGAATAACCGATCGCTCCATATCGGCAGATTATTTACTGGGGATACAGCCGCCACCGCCAACGAAGGCGTTGATGAACACGCTGCCCGGGTTGCTAGCATTATGGTCAGCCGTGATAAGGACGTGAGAGGCATTGCGCCGGATGCGGTTCTATACTCTGCCGGAGTTGGGGAAGCGCAGCGCAGCGGACAGGCACAGGAATGTATTGCTAGCCAAACGATCGCCCTGCAAAACGGCGGCGATGTCCGAGCCATCAACTTCAGCTTTGGGGAATCGCTCAACCGTGATCCGCGCCCGGATGCGGCGTTGGACGGCAATGCGCTGCTGACTCAATGCGTAGACTGGTCGGCAAGAGTGCATAACGTGCTGTACTCGATTTCAGGAAATCAGGGCAGAGGCGGTTTTCCCATTCCAACCGACACGTTTAACGGCATGACGATCGCCAACTCCATGCCCATCAACGGCAAGTTCACCAAAGTCGATTTCTTTAGTCTAGGCAGCGCTCCGGCAACCGTAATCGGACGCGATCCGGCAACGGAGAGAAATGTGGGGGCGAGACGATCGGTGGCATTGGTGGCTCCTGGACGGCGGATCACGACCCTGGCTCCTGATGGCACTGTATCGGCTCCCGATCTAGG
>CASBQM010000520.1 GCA_949127645.1 Synechococcales cyanobacterium PMM_0036 | reverse complement strand
GGTGCTGCAAAAAACTTCGCTGCTAGCCGATAAGCTGGGTGAGACCCTATTTGACGATCGCTTCACCCTATTTGAAGACCCCAGTCAGGGCATTAGCGCCTGTACATTTGATGACGAGGGCACGCCTACTAGCCGCAAAACCTATATCGATCGGGGCAAGGTGACGGGCTTTTACTGGGATCGGCGTTGGGCAGCACGGGCAGGACAACCCTCAACGGGCAACGGCTTTCGGGGAGGATTATCTCGTCCGGCTCCCAGCACCGTCAATCTATGTATTTCCCCGGGCGGCACCTCTACAGCCGACCTGATTGCCAGCATGGAGGAGGGCGTGATTGTCGATCAGATCTTGGGGGCAGGACAGTCGAACCAGTTGGCGGGCGAGTTTTCGGTCAATCTTGACTTGGGCTATAAGGTCGAGAAGGGCAAAATTGTCGGGCGGCTCAAAAACACGATGGTTGCTGGCAGCATCTTTGAGGCATTTCAGCAGCTTGTAAACTTGGGCGACCAGCCAGAATGGGTGGGTGGCAGTTCCTATGTGCCGAGCCTTCTGTTTAGCAAGTTGGGCGTAGCGTCAAGAAATTAGCTTACGCTTCATGCCCACAGATTTCCATGCTCACAAGCTTCCATGTTCACAAACTTCCCTGCTCACAGATTTCTAGATAAGAGCAATACCGACAGGCTTGAGCAGATGGAGTAGGCGTATGGTGCCCCTTAGCGATCGCCCCCACCATTTTTCTCGCCTCTTGAGCAATATCCTGTAATTCCCTCGCAGTAAAGGTATGAAGGGTATTGTGGCGTAGATAGGCGATGTGAGCAGTGTTTTTTTGAGTTGCAGTCGCGTATGCCCAGAGCTGAAAACGATGCTCTTGGGGATGCAAATCTCGATCGGTTTTGATGTCAAGCACGAAATCATCTCCTACTAAATCCGCCTGTCCGTTGAAAATTAGGGATTCTAGCTGCATTTGCAAAGGCTGTTCCCATTTTCCGGTGCGGACAGCAGCGTAGATGGGCGATTGCCTGAATTGCTCTGCCAGACTGAGGGCTTCTTGCACTTGTTCTGGTGGCAGGTTGTGGCTATATTTTTGAAGTTCTTCAAAGCTTGAGATGCCTTGCTCTAGAGCCTTATGGGTGAGACTGCCGATCTGAGCTGCATCGATCTGAGCTGCATCGATCTGAGTCACAGCGTTGGAGCTGCTAACCTTGAGTCCGGGATGCCCGTCAATGTATTGCAGCCGAAACTGTCTAGGACAGCGCGCATAGGTTGTTAGGGCGGTGACTGGCAGTTCTAAGCCGCCTAAGTGAATGCCTAAGTGAATGGAGTTGGTGAGCAACACATTGGGAAGACACGGAATAGGAGGGCTAACAGGCGCAAAGGGGATCAACCGATCGGCATCGAACGGGATAGGTTGAATCGGAAATTGCCCTTCTAATCCGGGTTGCAGTAGCTTTAATCCGTTTCCGCTCGGTTGAGCTGCCGTTAAGATGAGGCGATCGCGGGCACGGGTCAAAGCCACGTAGAGTAATCGTTTGGCTTCCTCACGCTCTCGCTGTTTCTGCTGCTGTTCTAGCAAAATATAGAGAGCGGATTTCTGTTTCTCACCCGCCTCATCTTCCAGTTTCAGCGACACCCCTAGATCTGGGTCAAAGCGCACCGGAGACGAACTGCCGCCCGGTTGGCGCGTTAGGTCAGGCACAATTACCACCGACCATTCCAAGCCTTTTGCTGCGTGAATAGTCATCAGTGACACGGCATTGCCTGCCGCCAATGCCGGACGAGGAACAGAAACTTCATGAATGACCCATTGCTGGAGGCGACGCACAACTACCAGCACATCCGCCACTCCCACTTCTAGCTGACGTATTAGCTCCATAAAGCCATGCCAGTCTGCCATACGGCGATCGCGTCCTGGCAGGTTGGCAATCACGGCGGTGTATCCTGTGAGGCGATCAGCTAGTTGTAGCAATCGAGTTGGGGGTTCAGCTTCTCGCTCTCGCAAAAGCTGATGCAAAATATCAACAATGGGTGCGATCGCGGGTTCGTCACTTTGTTTCAAGCTCTGCCACTGTTTAAGTCGCTGCCACCAAGTCTTGGCGTCCGGCATCTGGCTAAGAGTCAAGAGCGTGCGATCGCTGACGGCAAAAAAGGGACTCCGCAACAGAGCAACTAGCGGCAAATCGTCGCTAGGATCAGCTAGAAATTGCAGCAGGGCAAAGGCATCTTGTGCCTCACGGGTCTCTAATAAATTGCCGCCTCCAGCTTGCAAAATGGGAATGCCTCGATTTTCAATCGCCTGTCCATACAGCTCCAAAAGCGCCCAGGTGCGAGACAAAACGGCAATATCTCCCGGCTGAATCGGGCGATGCGATCGCGTTGGCTTGTCCCACACCTGAATTTGTTCGTCTAGCAGCCTTTTTACTAGGTCGGCAATATGCTGGGCTTCAATACTACGGCACTGGCTAATGTTGGGCTTAGATTCTGCGTCGGGCGTGACGGCAAATATTTCCAGATGAGGGGCGCAATGAGGAGCTTGTCGAGTAGCCTCTAATGCTTGGTGCAAATTGCCTAGAACCGGGGCAAACAGAGCGTTCATGTCTTGAATGAGCGGCTGATGGGTGCGGAAGCTCTGGGTGAGTGAAACAGACCGACCTCCCGACTGTTGCAGGCGATCGCACCAGTCTCGAAACACCTGCACATCGGCGCGGCGAAATCCATAAATTGACTGTTTTTCGTCTCCTACGAGGGTCAGAATTGCGTCTTGAGTGAGTAATTCTAGAAATTTTCCCTGAACAGGATTGGTATCTTGAAACTCATCAATAAGAAAGATGTGCCAACGCTGAGCGTAATAGTCTCGTACCGACTTTTGGCTTAATGCAGTTAAGGCATGACTCTCTAGATCGTTAAAGTCAAGCACTCGCTGTTGTCTTTTGGCTTGACTGAGGTGCGATCGCACTTGCTCAAATGCAGTCTGCAATGCGGGGAGTATTTGCTCATTTCTTTCGTCTATTTCTGTAGTCTGAAGGGTAATCAATTCCGCTTCTAGTGCTTTTTTGACTTGTTCACGGAGCGCCTTTATAGATTCTTTTACGCTCTCAAGTAGAGCTTTACTTTGCCAGTTGTTTTGACTGCCGCAGTTGATTTTAAGCCCTGAAATGGCTGTGAGCGCAGAGAGTAAGGTGTCCTCCCAATTATTCTCGTGATCATTCCCATTTTCGATGGTGGCGATCGCCCCAATGGCAGCCTGTCGCATTCTCTCAAGTTTGTCACCCGCACTGCCCGCACAGCTTCCGAGAACGTGACGCGCTTCCTGCCAACTAGAATGGCTTAACAAATCCTCTAATGCCTGTTGC
>CASBQM010000519.1 GCA_949127645.1 Synechococcales cyanobacterium PMM_0036 | reverse complement strand
TTTCAGAAGTACCTGTAAAAGCCTAAAGGATTGGTGTAGAACATGTGGTGAGGAAGTGGAGGATATGAAGAGTCACAAAGAAGTTTGTGATAAACAAGTATGTTGCATAAGGTGCAAGGGGTCGCACAATGCCAATGACATCAAATGCCCGGAAATCATGTCCTACCGCGCAATGCTTACCAAATCATTATTATCGACTACAGGTGGAGTAAATCATCAACGTGATAACCAATACAATCATCAAATTCAACAACAACAAACTCCACATGATTTCCCGATACTACGTCCTGTTACAACTAATTACACCAACAAAACTAACAACGAGACGCAGCAATTACATGATACAAGCAAGCGTATTGATGAACTGGATAACAACATTAGGAGATTAGATGATAATCTTAATCGATTAATAGATCTGAACAACAATTACTGTTCACAAATCAACAACATACAAAACATGATATTGAATCATGATCATGTTATACAAATACAACATTCGGATTTATCATTTCAACAAGGACTGATCAGTCAATTTATATATCCTGTTTGTCAAGTGATGATAGAAATTATACCAATGTTAGTCCAACAGAATACTATTAACAACAAGACTTTACTATGTACATCGTTAACAACATTATGCGCGAAACTTGCAGATGATATACCACTATGGACAAACAAATATACTCTTAATGAAAATTTCAAAACGAAGCTGATCAACGATTTGAAAGCGAACACCGGAATTACTCAAAACTCTTACAACGACAACAACGTAATCGACAACCCTGTTATTGAAGAACAATAACAGCAACAACAACATCAGCAATATCGTCAACCCCCCACCAGCAACTCTCTCCAAATGCCCCGGTCTTTTCACCCTCACAAAGGTTAAAGAATAGTAAGTTCGACATCGACTTTGCGCTCTCGCTGTCGTCTAAGTTTTTGTCTCCATTTGAGTTTAATTTTCTTACTGAAATTCTGAACGAATGGTCTATGTATCCAACTCTTTCTTCTATTTTTTCACATTGGAAATCTCTATCTCTTTCGGTACCGCACACTTTTTCTCACTCTTCGCGGCTGCAACTTTTGCTCTTCAACGTACGGAGTCTGGAAGAAAGATGGGGGGAGGTACTACTACTGTTGGAAAAATATAACCCGGATTGTATAGTCTTAAATGAAGTAGGAGCAATTGATCAACAGTTAATAGGTCAGATTTTCGTGAGTTACAAGTGGTTTTATCAGAAGGGAGAAAACGCCTGGGGTGGGGTGCTAATGATATTCAAACCCAGCCTCCCAGTTTCAAGAGTCAAGTGCGATATTCCTAACATATGTGTAGTGGATGTAAAGGTGGAAAAGAATTTTCGGATTATGGGTATGTACGCACCAAAAAGCAAATCGTGGGATTGGAACGTACTTTCACAATTTGTAACAGAGGAGTGTTGTATCGTTGGGGACTTTAATGTAGATATCCTTAGTACTGTTGATGATGCGAGTACAAAAAAGCTATTGACTTGGTCTGAATCATTGCTACTCTCTCCGGTCTTACCAGGGGAGAGCACCTCTCGTAGATCTAATCGCATCATAGATTATGCTTTTGTCAAAGGAGTAGAATTGTCATTACAAACGGGCGCTGATAACTCAACGAGTGATCATAGACCAGTCTTAGGGACCGTGAAAAGGGAAAGTAGAGAAAACATATTAGGATCGAATACGCATTGGAAAGTTTTTAACGTATTCCTCTCACTCACAGCGGAGTTCTGGGAGAAGGAAAGCCAGCAAGCAGCAACTGAGGAATATTATAGTAATTTTGTGACCCTGCTTGACCTGCTAAAAAGTAGATGTACCACCCACTTTGAACTCAAAAATTACCGCTCAGCCATTCCGAAGGAACTAAGAATGAAATTGTCGTATGTTCGTGCATTATCTTTTAGACATAAAAGAACAGGCGATACGGCGCTGCGTATGAAAATTAAGGAAATGAGAAGAGCTAATAGAGAGGAGCTGATCGAACTGCGAACAAGAAAACTTGAGTGTACTCTCAAGGAGAGGTTTTCATCGTCTAATGCGGCCAAAGCATTCTGGTCGAAAACGAGGAAAAATTTCAAGAGAAATTGTGGACTCGAAGCGTTCCTAGATACCAACAATAAGGTAGTAAGAAACAAAGCAGACATGCTAGATATAGCAGCCTTGCACTACGGAAATTTATTCGCAGAAACCGAAGTATACCGTCCTCATCCATATGTAGACAGTCCGGAGGTACATTGGGACAACTACGAAGAGAAAATTCCTCCCATCAAGATGCCCGAACTCTTAAGAGTGGTAGCTAAAGTGAAGAAGAAACTATCAAGCGATGCGCACGGCATCTCCACGTATATGCTGAAGTTTCTTCCGCCAATGTACTTTGTTCCCCTGCTAAAAATTTTCAATGAGTCGTTAACAACAGGCTGCGGCCCTTCTTACTGGAAAAAGGTGAAAATGAAATTACTCCCCAAAAAGGATCCAATTTGCGCGGTAGGGGATACAAGACCCATCTCAATGCTTGACATCTTCCTAAAGATATTGGAAAGGTTGTTCCTCGTGCGATTCCAGAAGGTGCTTACGAATAGAGGCTTAATACACGACTCGCAATCAGGTTTCAGACCAAATTTTCGATTACAATCCAGGGTTTTAGCACTGATAGATCAGGTATCTTCCTTGATGAGTACGAGTACACCGGTGGCGACGGTGTTTGTAGATTTTCGTCAGGCCTTTGACCAGTTATGGTGGGAAGGGTGTATAGGTAAACTTCTACGCTTAGGTATCCCGAAGGCGTATGTACATTGGATCGAGAAATGGTTAAGAGATAGAACTGGTTTCATCGAAATGAATGATAAACGCTCGAAGTCGTTTGCTATAAGTAAAGGTGGCCCGCAGGGTTCTTGCTTAACCCCGGCTGTTTTTATCACGTATCACAGTGACATGTGGAGTTTTATCATGAATTCCATTCCTAACTTCTTCGCTGATGACCTTGCGTGCGTAGTGGGAGGGAGTATCGGGGTCAAATATTCGCTCCAATGCCTTGATGTGGAGAGAAAGCTCAAGCAACTCTTCGATCACTTAGAATTCTATACGGTATTATCGGTTCAACCGATTAACTATCAGAAAACAGTATGGATGTGGTCTGCTAGGGCAGTTGGCAACCCGAAATTTGAAATATGTATGGGGGAGAACAAAATCGAGAGAGTCAATGAATTTCGTTATCTAGGATATCTATTTACATCCAAATTGAGTTGGGCGAGCATGATCAAGCAACATAAATATAAAGTAAGGGAGAAAATGAGGCTGGTAAGAGTGTGTAAATTCGCCGGTACCTCGTCTTACAACCATAAGAAAGTTCTTTTCATGACCTTTGTTAGACCCCTATTTACATGGTTATGTTGTCTGTTCCCACTGCTGACCGAGTGTCAGCAAGTCGATTTAAGTCATTTTTACTGTACGTGTATCAAGAGAATAGTAGGAACCTTCCATTGGAACGATCTATGTTTTTCATTTTTCAATAATGAAGAAACATATGAGAATATATGCAATAGATATTGGAACAAATATTACCGATTTCTTCAAAAGTCAGAGGATGGACGAATCCTCTTGGAACACGCATCGTGGAACCTATTCAGGAAGTTGTGGATGGACAGGGAGTATTCTATAGCTTGGATCTATAGATCGGGAAGGTTCATAGAATTCAGTTCGGTAATCGAGAAAGGGCTTCACTGGATGGAAGCCAGTGACGCCGATTCTATCCCATGGATACCTTTAGCTGATCTGGAGCTTTTAGCCATGTTCCCCGAATCATTCCTAGAGTGAGATCGTGAGTGGTCCCGCCCCCCTTCGTTCTTCCAGCGTACGTGAGCAGTTATCGCTGTACTGTATTGTTCTGTATTGTTCTATATGTTTCTCCATGATACGATGTGTACTGGGACATTAGGAGTGTTATTTTATGTACGTGTGTTGTTACGGCTCTCTTGCCGGATTCTCATGTTTCTGGTCATGGTCTTTTTTTATACTTTCCTTATGCTCTTTATGTTTATGAGTCGTGATTGATTCTGATAGTGGCGATGTATTAA
>CASBQM010000518.1 GCA_949127645.1 Synechococcales cyanobacterium PMM_0036 | reverse complement strand
TTGGCTCCAGGCCAGCCGCCTTCAATGAATGGAATCCCCAGACGATCGAGCTGACGGGCGATCCGCAGCTTGTCATCTGTAGATAGCGACAGCCCTTCCCGCTGAGCGCCATCCCGTAAGGTGGTGTCGTAGATCCAAAGGGGTTTGGCGGCTGAGTCTGGGTTCATGGCATGGGAAAAGCTATGGGAATAAAGCTGTGAGAATGATAAGAACTGGCGATCGCTTCTCCTATTCTCTCATGCAAGACCCCTGACCTGTCAGCTCCATCTGCTTGATCCACAAGGCTGCTTGATCCACAAGGCTGGTTGATCTACAAGCCTGAATGAGGAGCTTAAATGTCAAATCTGATATTTGTTTAGCAATCCTCCGTGGCTTCACTTTAGAATGGGATGAGCGGAACAAGATTTAGTAGAACGGAGGTGCAGCATATGGACCCAATGCTTGGATTTTTGGGAACTAGCGCCATTGTGGCGATCGCAGGAACGGCGGTCAAGGGAATTCTTCGTCCGCTAAGCTGGGCAATGCTGGCAGCGGCAGCGCTGTTATTTGGTTCTAGCAAAATTGTGGATGCTACCAATGCCTTAAATCAGAGTCCAGTCCTCCGCCAGAATCCAGCGCTTAACCAGAATCCTCAGCTTAGCCAGAATCCAGCGCTTAACCAGAATCCGCAGCTCGTTCCCAATCCTACCTCAACCTTTTCGTCGAATTCTACAATTTCCCCTCCCCCTCTGGCTCAGGGTTGGCAATCCGCAGCGCAAGGCTTAAATCCTTCTCTATCAACGCTATACGGTCAGAATCAGCCTTCCCAAAACCAGTTTGGTCAAAACCAGCCTACTCAACCTCAACCCGGAGAAGTAGGACAAGTTGAGGTGGGGCAGTCAGGGCAACCGACTCCGACAAACTCAACTTCTGATTCTGGAGCTAATGGACTTAGCACAGCGACATCACAGACTACTGCTCCTCCCGCACGCGTTTCGACTGCTCAACCGATCGCAGGGCTTTGGTAAATTCCCTGTTTTGAGCCTTAGCTAGGATCAGTTATTTTTAAGTTAAGTCAATTATTTTTAATAGACGCAAAATTGAAGATCATAGGCGATGATTGAAATAGATTTGTTGATGGAGATCAGGGTATGCCCGAACCATTTGGGGTGACGATTGGGATCGCCGGAATTATTCTGATCGGTCTAATATTCACAGCAATTAATTTAGTTAAGGATGCCGGGCGATTTATCGGACTAGGGCTGCTTGGATTTGTGTTGCTGATCCTCCTAAACCGGGCAATGTCGCCTTCAGGAAATTTGAATAATCCGGGGACAAATCCCAATTCTACCTATCCGAATCCTAACGCTTCTAATTACCCAGACTCTAATTCTACTTATCCGAATCCCAATTCTACCTATCCAAATCCCAACGCTTCTAACTACCCAAACTCTAGTTCTCCCAACGCATCCACTTCACCGGTTCGGCGATCGCCCTCCCCATCCTTCAGCCTTGATTCTGTATCTAAAGGTATTTCAGACTTTGCAAAGTCAGTTTCAAAAGGTCTCGATAGGTTTGTTTATGGTGATCCAAACGCAGTCGAGTCGCCGTCCAATCAGCAAGCTGACGGGCAACGCATAGAACCCAATTCGTCTCAGGCAGAGCTGCCCCCCGAACAGCAAGGCTATCAGATTCGCCCAGATGGGGTGCCTAGTCGAGTCAGTACGCTAGTGGTGCCTGACTCATCAGCTACAGATACATCGGGAGTTGCTAGATCAAGGGCGGGAGCCGGTCGTCCTGTGTCTGCATGGTGGTAGCACTTTATCTTTGGGTCACTGAAGATTTAGGTCACTGAAGATTTGGGTCACTGAGAATCTTTAGGTCACTGAGGACGCGAAAGCCTAACCTGCGTTAGATACTTTTCTGGAACGACTCAGACATATTTTTAATAGAAGGTTCTATCTCTAACAGTTGGTTTAGGACAAGTGCGATTTGAGGGCAAGTACGGAGTCTTTCATGCATCCGACAAGTGATATCACAATCATCGGCGGCGGCACAATTGGGCTAGCGATCGCCATTGACCTAAAGCTGCGCGGAGCCTCTGTAACTGTCCTCAGCCGTGACTTTCAGCAGGCTGCTTCCCATGCCGCCGCCGGAATGCTAGCTCCCAGAGCCGAGGCTATTCCTGATAGCCCCATGCTGGACTTGTGCCTAAAGAGTCTGGCACTTTACCCAGATTGGGTCAGCAAGCTAGAAGCTATCAGCGGCGAGAGTGCAGGCTATTGGTCAAGTGGCATCCTGGCTCCGCTCTACAATCAACCTAAAGATAAGCAACCTAAAGATAAGCAACCTGAAGCAAAATCTGACTCTGCTCAAATTTGGCTCGACCGCACCGCCATACATCATGCTCAGCCTGGACTGGGTGAGGCGATCGGCGGCTGGTGGTATCCCGACGATGGGCAGGTCGATAATCGAGCGTTAGCTCAGGTGTTGCGATCGGTTGCAGAAATTTTAGGCGTTAATATCCAGGAAGGAGTCGCTGTCACCGGAATTCAACAACAGCAGGGGCAGGTGTTGAGGCTCAAGACTACAGAAGGCGATCGCACTGCTGGACATTATATTCTGGCGACGGGAGCCTGGTCACAAGATTTGCTGCCTGTGCCTGTGCAGCCCCGCAAAGGGCAAATGCTGGCGGTGAAAGCTGAGGTCAACGGGCTGCTACAGCGGGTGTTGTTTGGCGAAGAGGTCTACATTGTGCCGCGCCGAGACGGACGGATTGTCATTGGTGCCACTAGTGAAGATGTAGGCTTCGCGCCCTACAATACGCCTGCTGGAATGCAGAAATTGCTCAGTGCCGCTATTCGCCTCTATCCTGTGCTGAGTAACTTGCCGATTCACGAATGCTGGTGGGGCTTTCGTCCAGCAACGCCCGATGAATTGCCGATTTTGGGATCGAGCCTCTGCGATAACCTGACTCTGGCAACCGGACATTACCGCAACGGAATTTTGTTGGCTCCCATCACGGCAAGGCTAGTGGGCGATCGCGTCTACAATCAGCAATCCTCCCCACTCCTTGACGCTTTCTCCTGGGAACGCTTCTACAGCTCCAAACCCGAATCTACAGGTTCGAGATCTGACTTTACTTCTCCTTCAGACAAAATGCTGCAATATTCCTCCCCGATCGCCCCTGTTGATTCTTCCTCTGTGCCGCTGATTGATCCCAAGCCTCTAGTGATTGCAGGACGATCGTTTCGATCGCGCCTCATGACAGGAACAGGCAAATATCGCAACTTTGAGCAGATGCGCCAGAGTGTCATTGCTAGTGGCTGCGAGATCGTCACCGTCGCAGTGCGGCGAGTTCAG
>CASBQM010000517.1 GCA_949127645.1 Synechococcales cyanobacterium PMM_0036 | reverse complement strand
CTTACTGAGTGTCTGTTGTCCTTTTCGCAAGTTTTGGCTGTGTTAAAACGAATCTCCCTTGTTTCTCTTCTGATAGTCTCTAGCATTTGGGGTGCGGTTCAGCCTGTTTACGCTCAGGCGCTCATTCCTCACGTGCTGCAACTCGATCAAAAGCAGCTAGAGGAACAGGGTCTAGGTCTAGCCCAGGAAGCCGCCCAACTGGCGCAGTTTCAGCAGCTTCAGCTTGCTTTGTCACGGGCGCAGCTTGCATCACAACTTGCACCTAATAATCCCCAGGTTTGGGCATTATTAGGCAGCTTGTACTTGGAGACTAAAGATACCGATTTAGGCATTCAGGCGCTCTTAAGGTCACGATCGCTAGACCGAACGAATGAGAATGTATTCTTTGCTCTAGGAGATGCCTACTTTCAGCAGGAGAAATACGACTCGGCGATTCAATCTATTCAGACTGGGCTAAAGCTCAAGGCTGATGTGCCGGAAGCCTTGTTTAGCCTGGGCAATTCGTACTACAAGCTGAAGCGCTACGATGAGGCGATCGTCCAGTACCAAAAAGCCGTGAGCCTGAACGAAAAGTTTTGGCCAGCAATTAACAATGTCGGGCTGGTGCTTTATGAGAAAGGAGATGCAGGAGGCGCATTAGAGCAATGGCAGAACGCCGTAAAGATTGACGGCAACCAGACGGAGCCACAGCTAGCGATTGCCATTGCTCTTTATGCCCAGGGCAAAACGGCAGAGGCAATTAGCTTGGGGGAAGCGGCGCTGAAGCTAGACAGTCGCTATGGCGATCCGGAGTTCTTACAGCAAAATCTCTGGGGCGATCGTCTCGTTACCCAAGCCAAAACTTTTCTGGCTTTGCCGCAGATTCAGAATGCGATCGTGCAGAGTAGCGGAGCGCCTAGCCAGAATCGGTAGGGATCAAACCTGTCTCCCTTAATCCTATTAACAAGACATGGGGCGTTAAGGGCGATCGGGCAAAGCTCTAGACTGCAATTGCATTAAATCTTTGATGCCTTTCTCTGCAAGATCCAAAATTTGGTTGAGCTGCGATCGGCTGAAGCTGCCTTCTTCGGCGGTGCCCTGAAGCTCAATGATTTCTAGCTGGTCGTTCAGCACAATATTAAAGTCAGTTGAGGCGGCAACATCTTCGGGATAGTTCAAATCTAAAAACGCCTCTCCCTCTAGTAAACCGATCGACACGGCGGCAATTTGGTGACAAAGGGGCGATCGCTCTAGCTCTCCGCTCTGGATCAGCTTGGCGATCGCGTCACAGAGCGCTACATAGCCGCCTGTGATAGCAGTCGTGCGGGTGCCCGCATCCGCTTGCAGCACGTCGGCATCTACGGTGATGGTGCGTTCGCCCAAGAGCTGCATATCGATCGCCGCCCGCAGACTGCGCCCGATGAGACGCTGAATTTCCTGCGTTCGCCCCGAAAGCTTCATAAATTCACGCGCCTGACGTGGAACCGTAGCGGTAGGCAGCATTCGGTATTCTGCCGTCAGCCAGCCCTGACCTGTCCCTTCGAGAAATTTGGGCACGCCAGATTGAATGCTGACCGTACACAGCACTTGAGTATCGCCACAGTGGGCTAGCACAGAACCAGCCGCAAAACGAGTAAAATTTCGCTCAAACCGAACGGGACGAAGTTGATCGGGTTGCCGACCATCCGGGCGTTGCCAAACCATGATGCTTTCCTCAAAATCCTCATTCAGAATACTATTAACCCAGCAATTTAAGATTTTTTATTGTGGGGCGCTTAGAGCGTCCCACAATAAAAAATCTTGAAAGTAGGAATCAGGGATTGAGAATTGGAGCTTTGATCTCTAGATCTCCATTTAGCAATTGGCAGTTATATTACATATAGTATTTTCACATATAGTGTTTTCTGGAGAAGCCATTCGGAGAGTAACGCTATATTTGCTCCATTAAAAAATGTCTTAAAAGACTTACAAGAGACTGTTTTGTTCAATCCTGTAGTTTGAGATAGCCCGATGGTTTCCCAGCTTGAAGTTCCTAACCGCAGTATGCCACTGGCTCTGCCTCACGCGATCGAAGGCATTATTCAGGTCTTTACTAGCTCTCACCGCAGCTTTTTCACTAACGTTATGGCGCAGGCGCTCAGAATTGCCGGACAGGGTACTTCTGTCTTAGTAGTGCAATTCCTCAAGGGCGGCATTGGGCAAGGGTATCAGCATCCTGTGCAGCTTGGGCAGCATCTAGACTGGATTCGCTGCGATCTGCCGCGCTGCATTGATTCGGCGGATGTGGCGGAGAATGAGGCGATCGCCCTCAAAGAGCTATGGCATCACACGCAGGTCGTGGTCTCTGAAGGCAAGTACTCAATGGTGGTGCTGGATGAATTAAGCCTTGCTATTAACTTTGGCTTAATTTCTGAAGTAGAAGTGCTGAACTTTCTGAGGCAGCGTCCGGCTCAGGTGGATGTAATTTTGACGGGCCCCGATATGCCTCAGTCAATTTTGGACATTGCCGACCAAATTACCGAATTGCGCCGCACCCGTCGCCCCTGAAGCCCTATCTAGGGTACCTGCACCAGAACAAGCTGATCTTCCGGCAAATAGCTGACATATCGTCCCTCATCTGCCAGAACCATCACTAGCCGCAATGACCAATCTGGCTCCACCACCTGTAAATCTGCCCAGGGAATCGCAATTTCTAGACAGGTGTTAAAAGCAACCTTAGCGCGGCTGAGGCGAGACTGCCAATGAGCGCGATCGCCTGCTTCCTCAAACCAAAGCGATTGGGTCAAAAGATTGATGCCCAAATGGTGCCGAAACCCGTAGTTTAACGGCGATTGATCGGGCAAATCCTGTAAGGGCGCACGGCTAGTAGTCATGGGGCGATCGGGATAAAACCACAGCAAATGCAGCTCTAGGGGAAAGTTAACGCCGGGTTGTGCGCCCATCTTCAGGTCTAGCCGCAGGTAAAAATTGAGATGATCGACCCCATACCAGAGCCGCTGCACGAAGCCGCTACGGTGCATTGTGCCGGATGCGCCGCCAATTTCAATACATCCCGCTTTCTCCCAATCTTGCTCATCGCCGTTGCCGTCAATGCTGGGATGAATAAAGCTTTGAGGACGATGCTCTCGCTTGTTCAAATGATCCTCAATGGGCGATCGTACCTCTATGGGAATCGGCTCATTCAAGGCGCTATAGAGGGTCGCCAAATGTTCTCGAAATAGCTGATCGAACATGGCATCGTGGCTGGAGGTATGCCCCTCGCCAAACCACCAGAACCAATCTGAACCTTCAGCGGCATAGAGGGCTTCCCAGGCTTCGGGATTGTCATCTTCAGTGGCTTCGGGGTGTCTCGCTAGTGTCTGTCTGGCTGCCGTCAGCAAATCCCAGGCGCGATTTTTAGCGCGATCGCCAATCCAGGTGGAAAAACTGCCGTCCACCCAGGAGCCGCTGTGCAGTTTCTCGGCAGGCAGGGTGACGATCGGCGGAAATTGCTCTAAAAACTCTGAAACCGTCACGAGCTTCAGGCTAGGATGATCGTTAAGAATGCCATAGAGACGCTCCAAAAAAGGCTTGCCGTCTTGGACATAAGACTCCCAGCAGTTTTCGCCATCTAAGGCGATCGTCACTAGCCAAGGCTGCTCCAAACCGCTGCCTCCCCCTTGACCTACCTTAAGGGAGCGAGAAATGGACTCCAGATGTCCGATTAGATCGGTGGCAGCGCGGCGAGGCTCCATTGCGCCATAGGTAAAGCCGATTAAATCGGAAAGGCGATGATCTCGGAAGACGATCGCCAAATCTCCCTGGCTAGTTTCTAGCCGATAGGGACGATACAGCACCTCAGGTTCTTCCAGATTGCCCGAACTGTCGCGGCGAAACGTATGACTCAGCGTCCAGCCCAAGACCGCTTCATCAGAGCAAAGCCACTGAAAGCCCTGTGCCGCTACGTCAGGCAAAATTGCCGGACTGACTGACTGCTCAGACGGCCACAGCCCTTTGGGATCGCAACCAAATCGCTCTTGATAGATCTGCTTTGCCTTACGCAGATGCCGGGGAATGTCTTCAGCCCACTGAAAGCGATGTTCGGGCAGCACCATTTTGGGTAAAGCCACCCGCCCAGAGTCGGTGTCTGCCAGCAGCGGCAGGATGGGATGCGTATAGGGCGTGGTGGTAATCTCAAGCTGACCGCTCTCCTGCATCTTGCGGTGTTGTGGAATAATGCGGCTGAGGATTTGACGCTGTTTAGAGTAGATACGTTGGCGATCGCTCAAGGTAAATCCGCGATCTTGCGCCAGCCAGCCCGCAATCTCTGGATCATCCCAAAACAAAGGATCAATCCAGGCTAGGTTATGCCATGCCAGCAGATCGCCGTAGTCTTGTGCCTCCCAGTTCTTTAGGCACCACTCCCAGCCCTGCTCATGCCGCTGCTCATATAGCTCTGCATAGCGCGGATGCGGATCAATTAGCGTGTGGTGATTGGCATCAAAAAAATGCTGAATGACAAAATGGCGCTGAGTCTCATCTAGATCGGCGATCGGCTGAAGTGCTAACGTCAGGTAAGGATCAAAGGCAGTTCCGGCTACATAGTCCTCAATCTGCAAAATCAGCGAAGGCACTAGATTTACCGTCTGGTGCAGCTTGGGGTAGCGCTCTAGCAGCAATACTAAATCTAGGTAATCTTTCGTACCGTGCAACCTGACCCAAGGCAGACGATAGTTACCTTGGGCAGAGCTTTTGTAGAGAGGCTGATGCTGATGCCAGACAAACGCGACGTACAGGGG
>CASBQM010000516.1 GCA_949127645.1 Synechococcales cyanobacterium PMM_0036 | reverse complement strand
TCTAACCTGTTCACCTTAAATCGTCGTCGTTTTCTACAACTGGTGGCTACCAGTTGTGGCCTTTGGGCTTTGGCTGCTTGTTCGCCGATTGCCCCTAGTGAGCAATCGCCAGCCGCACCTGCAATCGCTGGACAACCGCAACGTGGCGGTGCTGTCAGCATTGCTTTTAGCGCGCCAATGACCAATTTAGTCCCACATCGTGGCTTTACATTACCAGATTTGACGCTCGAACGATCATTCTATGAAGGCTTGGGGTGGGCAGATGCCAGTGACCCTACCTACCCCATTCGCCCGCTCCTAGCCGAAAGTTGGGAGATCAGTGAAGACGGTAAGGTGGTGACCTTCAAGCTTCGCCAGGGAGTGAAGTTCTCCCACGGTACAATCTTGACAGCAGAGGATGTGGTCTACACCTTTGTTAAGCGCATCTTAAATCCAGATTTTGCTTATTGGCAGGCACCCGCGGTCAGTTATGTAGACAAAGTGGAAGCGGTAGATGAGCAGACGGTACGCTTTACGTTAAAACAACCAATCGCCAGCGCAGTACGCGACATTGCTACGCTACCCATCGCACCCCATGACCGTACAGACGAGCAAATGGCCCAAGCATCCGCAGGTACGGGTGCTTTCAAACTGGCCCAATATCTGCCAGGTGACCGTGTAAAACTGGTACGCAATGAGGCTTATTGGGAAAAAAAACTGCCTTATTTGGATGAAGCACAGATTCTCTTACTGCCCGATGCAGTCGCCCAAGTCGCGGCGTTGACAGGCGGCACAGTCGACGCGCTCTGGCAATTAGGTACAGAAAATCTAGCCACGTTACAGACGAATGCTGATGTCAAGCTAGTGGAAAACAAGTTGGGCGACTATGATATCGTGGTCATGCGGACCACGGCTAAACCCTTTGATGATGTGCGAGTGCGCCAAGCCCTCAAACATGCTGTGGACCGCCAGGCATTGCTCAAGGCTGTCTTACAAGGACATGGGAGCGTCGGTAATGATCAGCCGATTGTACCAGCTTCGCCCTTTTGGAGCAATGTGCCTGTGGCCGAATACAGTGTGGACAAAGCGCGGGCATTGCTGGCCGAAGCCGGCTACGACAAAGGATTGGAGCTAACCTTGGTCTATGCACCTATACGCCCTGCTTGGGAAGCAACGGCGGTCGCCCTACAAGCGATGCTCAAACCAGTGGGTATTACGGTAACGCTTGAAAAAGCACCAGTAGAGGGCTATTGGGGCGGACCTTTTGCCAACGCCAATTTTGCATTATCATGGGGTCTAGGCTACATTGATCCAGGAATGCTCCTCAACACAGAGTATCGCTCTAACGCTCTTTTTAACGCGACTGGGTGGCAAAATGCGGATCTAGACAAGTTGATCGATGAGGCAGTTGCGTCGCAAGACGAGAGCAAACGTAAGGAACTCTATACCCAAATCCAAACGCTAATCAGCGAAGAGGGCGCACTCTTAATTCCCTACTTCCGGGCCGATATCAAAGCCATGCGCAGCCATGTGCAGGGATTGGTGGCAGACACCATCCCCAATCTGCGTGAAGTTTCGCTGAATAATTAAGCAGTTGCCTGCAATCAATCTATAAGAGTTGTTCCTTATTAAAATTTATCCAGAGAACGGAACATTTTGTTCACACTGTCGAAAAATTATTAGGGAACAACTCTATAATCTATGATGCATCGTGTTAGAAAATTTTGAACTCTTTCAAACAATGGCTGCCTGAATTAAGTCGATAAATAGAACCACGACTTATGCTTTTTTTAACAATGTACAGATCAAAGGAAGAACGTTATGTTACCACTTATCTCAATCGCGATAGCCAGTGGTGCCATTCTCGCTGGCATTCAGAGCATAAAAAAAGCAACGACACCCCTCATTGCAGCCCTAGCTACGCCTCAGCTACAGTCTAAGCAAGCCGATCACTCTACCCTTGCACAACGATCTGGAATCGTAGAAATTGGTGCTGAACTGAGGGTCGTTGCGGATGATTGGATAGCAACCGTGCAGAAGAACTTGAACCAACTGGATGAGCATGCCACCCATTATACACAAACCCGTTTTGAACGTTGGCTCTACAAAGATCGCAAGGAACAGCTTACCGATCTCGCCATGAATAACCCATCCACCGTGCTAGCGCCGATGGCACGCACGCTCTACCGTGAGATGAACCTTTCTCTGCTAGCCTCTGCGCTGATGATTGGGGCATTTACCCTGCAACCCTGGCTCGTTATTCCAGCCTTAGCCGTTGATCTCTATTTGCTCCGTTACGACTATAACGGTCTGCGTCATGCACTCTTCGTGGAACGGCGGGTCAATGCCGACGTGCTCTTTGCTGTATTGGATACAGTAGCGATTGCCGCTGGCATCCTTGTGGCCCCTGTCTATTTGCTCATTTATGCCATCATTTTGCCAATCATATTGTTGACGCGTATCTTAAAGATGGCAACCGAAGATCATGCCCGTCAGAATTTGACTACTATTTTTGGTTTGCACAAACAAACAGTGTGGGTGGTGAAAGAAGAGATAGAGGTCGAAATTCCATTGGCGCAGGTACAAGCTGGCGATCTAGTAGCGGTTCATGCCGGTGAGACGATTCCGGTCGATGGGGTGATTCGACAAGGCATGGCGACGATTGACCAACACATCCTGACGGGCGAAGCACAACCGGCTGAGAAGGGGATAGGCGAGCCGGTCTTTGCCACCACCTTGGTCCTCAATGGCAAACTGTGTATAGAAGTGGAGAAGGCTGGCGACCAAACGGTTGCTGCCCAAATTGTGCAGATTTTGGAGCGCACCACCGATTATCGCACGACCGTAGTCTCGCGCACGCAGCAGTTAGCCGACCGAGTTGCGCTCCCGCTTTTGTGTACTAGTGCAATCGCCTTTCCCCTAGTTGGCGTGCCTGGCACGTTGGCTGTGTTGAACTCGAGCACGGCTCTCTTGTACATCACTCTATTAGGCCACCTGGGTGTATTGAATTTTCTCAACCGAGCCGCCTATCACGGTATTCTGGTCAAAGATGGGCGTGCGCTAGAGCGGATGCGCGAGGTAGACACCGTTGTCTTTGACAAAACGGGTACCTTGACACTGGAACAACCCACCGTCGTTGCCATTCATCTGGCGACAGCTGACGATGACGAAGCTACGCTCCTCTCCTACGCGGCAGCCGCCGAGCATCGCCAGCAGCATCCGATTGCGCAGGCAATTTTACAAGCG
>CASBQM010000515.1 GCA_949127645.1 Synechococcales cyanobacterium PMM_0036 | reverse complement strand
TTGGGCTTGGCTAAAAAGTCGCATTCGCAAACTCCTACGCAACTCGGATCATTTACGCGATGCGATGGAAGCCGTTCTCAAGCAAGCAGCGTCCTAATAAAAGTGGCTACAGCTATACAAGTCCATTTCGATACTGGTGGAACTCACTAATAAATAATCTTGTAAGACAGGATTGTTTCGATACTTTCTGAATTTACCCCCTCGGTCATAAGCCTCGGTATTCTCTGATAAAACCTCGACGATTAAGCAGGGGTAAGTAATGTATTGAGTGGTGGTTCTATCCCGTTCATCGCAAGTTACGCTGACATCTGGATAGGTATAGTTATTCGTCTCAACGATGTTAAGTCTCAGGTCTGAGTTGCCAGTTTCGCAGCTACTCCCTTCTAGGTGATTAGAAAACAAAGTGATAAACCTGACAGAGATTAAGCAATGGTTTTTGCTGCCGCCACCCATCGCATAGACTTGACCATCCATATACTCATACTTTTCTAACTGCTTTTCTTCCCAGGCAAAGTATTCTGTGGGGGTAAGCTGTGGAGAATTCTCTTTGGCTGCAATCATCATGAGTCAGTTTCTAGCGAATTATTGTTAGGGCAAGAATAAAGGGGCGGTTTTGACCTGAATCGATCGCTCATGGGCAACTGCAATGCCTGGTTTTGTCATTCTTGCAGCGTCATCAGCCCTTTCCCAACAACTCCTACCTATTATAAATTGCTGCTGCCTTTATCAATCTCAAAGTACCTTTCATCAGGGACACTCATCAGGGACATTGGGAATTCTGTGCGCAAGGGGTGATGTTAGAATTCCCACAAAAATGGTGCGTTTGCTAAGCCGCAACATAAGACATCCTCACTACAGCAAATAAGCATTGTTGAATACAAGCTAAAGTCCGCCAAACCACTCATAACCCTGATCTTCCCAGTAACCTTTCATCGGATAAAGCTGATTGGTTAACGTAATTTCAGTTACCCATTTGCTCTGCTTGTACCCCAACTTGACAGGAGAAGCCAGCCGCAGCGGCGCACCATTTTCAGGAACTAAGGGCAGACCATTCTTCTGATAAACCATTAGCGTTTGCGGGTGCATAGAAGAAGCTAAATCCCAGCTTTCGTAGTATCCATCTGCTGACTTGAAATAGACATACTTCACGCCTTCCTTAGGTTTCGCCAGCGCAATTAGATCGCGCAACGGCACCCCAGCCCATTGAACGATCGCCGCCCAGCCCTCGACGCAAACATGGCGAATCACCATAGAAGTAGAAGGCATTTTTTGCAGATCAGCAAGACTAAGGGCGAAGGAATGATTGACATCGCCATTGACCTTTAGAAGGTAAGCCTGTGGGTCAATCTTTGGCGTACCCTGGAAAGAGTTAATCAGCAGCGCGTTAGGTTCGATCGCGCTCACCGGAAAGTTGGGAATCAGCTTTTGAGGGTTAAGCAGCAACTCCTCAACCTTTTGATTCAATGGCTCAAAGGTTTTGAATGCAATGTCTTCATACATACTGGAGGCGCAGCCGCCTAGCACCAATCCTAAACTCGAAAGCCCAGAGAGCTGAAGCAGACGACGACGAGACAAAAAGCGATCGCTGACTGAAGGGGATTCCACAAAATACCTCAATTAAAATATCCTAACGTTAGTGAAGTTAATGCCGCTCAGCTAATTCACTAAACACTTTACCAAAACATAGAATTGACTAGCTTTGTGCCACCTACTTTTAATGCCATGAAAGAATGCACAAGAGAGAAAATAATTACCGTGGGAACACTAATAAAGTGAACGACTCGTAGAGCTTGCCAGCTACCGAATAGATCCACAATCCAGTGAAACTGAGCAGGTTTGTACATACCCAATCCTGTGACGATCGCCAGCAGCAAAATGGGAATAACTGCGGTATACAACACCCGATGCCAAGCATATGCTTTGCGCTTGGGGTTACTTCCTGTTTGCAATACCTTCAAGTCTGCCTCACTAGCAAATCGTCGTTTCCAGCGTCGGGACACAAAAATGTACAGACCGTACCACAGCAAATTCAGTGCAAAAAACCACATAGCCGCGAAGTGCCAATGCCTACCGCCCCCCAACCAGCCGCCCAGAGTGACTAGAGGAGGGAAATGCCAGCCGCCTCGTCCGCCAAACACAGGATTAGCATTGTAGATTTGCAGCCCACTCGTAATCATCATCAGCAAGCTAACGATGTTGACCCAGTGAAACACTTTAGAGAGAATGGTCTGGTGAGGAACTGGAGGCGCTTTCGATCGCTTTGCAGGAGCAGGTGAGGAAGTCATAGGTTGAGGATAGGGATAGGCGAATAAAAATATTTAGAGAGGAAGCGGAGGAAAGAGAGGCGCTAACCAAAGCTGGATTTTAATATCCCAGCCGAGGAGAATGGCGATCGCCGTTCCGGCAAGCAAAAATCCGCCAATTCTCTGTAACAGAGCGCTGTGGGGGCGCAAGCTCAACAGCCGCCGACTCACGTAGCGCCCACCATAAGCGATCGCTAGAAGCGGCACCCCTGTCCCGATACCAAAGAGGAGCAGAAGCACAAATGCCGATCCGACCTGATGTTGTACCGCCGCTAAAACTAGGATACTGCCTAGCACAGGTCCTGCACAGGGTGTCCACAGCAAACCAAGCTGTGTGCCTAGCCAAAACTCGCCAATTAGCCCCACAGGTTCCTTTGTTCGCTGGGTGAAAGGTAGCTTGGGCAGCAGGCTAAACAGGCGATAGCTCCACTGCGGGAAGATGGCTAGCAAACCTAGCGTCAGCAGCAGAACGATCGCCACGTTTCTCAGCAACGTGACTAGCCCAGTCAGCCAGCCTGCGGTGATACCCAACAGACTTCCCACAAAGGCAAATCCGCTAATCAACCCTGCCACCAGCACTACAGGAGCTAGCTTATGAGATTGCAGCGATCGCCCCACCAGCAAAGGCACGATCGGCAGAACGCAGGGCGAAAGCACCGTCAGCACTCCGCCTAGAAACGCCAACCCGCCAGACAGGGGAGAGACAGACAGGGAAGATAAAGTCAGGGAAGACAAAGCAAAAATCATTGTCCGGCTGCCAATAGCTGTTGGATTAGAGCTTCGGTTTCTGCGTAGGCTCCTTCTCCAATGTGGTCATAGCGGATGCGTCCTTGACGATCGCTCAGAAACAGATGTGGCCAATATTGATTTTGATACGCATTCCAGGTCTTAAAGTCATTATCAACGGCAACGGGGTAGGTAATATGGTTCTGCTCCAAGGCTTTTTGGATATTGCTAATCTCGCGTTCAAAGGGGAATTCTGGCGTTTGAACGCCCACAATTCTGAGTCCTTGAGAGGCATATTTTTTATGCCATTCCACCATGGAAGGCAAGGTTCGCTGACAGTTAATACAGGTGAATGTCCAGAACTGCACCAACACCACGTTGCCCTTGAGAGAGGCGATCGTTAGAGGCTCAGAATTGAGCCACTGCTGGATGCCCTGAAACTCAGGCAGGATTTCTCTGGCGGGGGGCAGATTGGTGGCAGACAGTTGAGCCACCTCAGCCGAGGACAGATTGCCTGAGCCGGATCGCCCCGCCTTTGCCTCGGCAACCTCTGGCTGACGATTAAAGGAGTGAATTCCGGCTGCTGCCGCCGCGCCCACTGCTCCAATGCTCAAGTATTTCAAAACCTTACGTCTGTTAGGGCGATCGGAATTTGTCCAGTTGTCTTTCATAATATTTACCTGAATAGGTCGGTCATTGGTAATGGGTAATCAAATTCCAAACCCTCCAGGAGCTTAGGTTTCACCTAATTACCCATCATCTGTTTCAAGCAGTATGCGCCCTTGACTCAAACTGGATTACTTCGCTGGAGTTTGCTGCATTGCATCGCCCTTGTTCATTGCATCGCCCTTATTCATTGCATCGCCCTTATTCATTGCATCGCCCTTATTCATTGCGTCAGCCGGACTCTGCATTGCATCAGGAGAAACGGGTGCAGGCTGAGACGTAGTAGCACCTGTTGAGCAAGCAGATAAACTGGCGATGAGCGCCAAACCAGCTACCAAACCAAGCATCTTCTGATTCATCATTTTTCTCCAAAATAGTGGGTTAAGCGGCACAATAACTAAGCAATTTCGCTGTCAGCATTGCATTGCTCAGAGAGCTGTTAATTGCAACTTCAGCAATTTCTAAAGGCGGCATGAGCAGTACATGACTCCGACAATTCACAGTATTGGCGGACAACCTGAGAGACAGCTTAATGACGTATAAGAAAACTCAAATCTTGCGCTGTTAATCTCAACTTATTGAATCCTTAACTCATCTGATTCCAAAGTTCTCCTAAGATACTGGCATCTTCATGTGAGCGAGGTTTTATGAGACAGTACCCTGACGAAGCTGAGCAGTATATTGCCCGATTTACAGCTTCTTTGCTGAGGCGGCGCAGTTTCCTAAAGTGGTGCGCGGCTTTTAGTACGGGCGCTCTCATTACTCAAGTTGCTTCTTGCACGCAGTCCACGACTTCGACTTCATCTCCTAGCTCCAGTATGTCTCCTAGCTCCAGTATGTCTCCTGGCTCCAGCCCCGCTACAGGCGAATTGCCAGTGACGATCGCCCTCGAAGAGCTAATCGCCAAGGCAAAGCTAGAAGGACAGCTCCGCGCTTACGGTATGCCGCCCGATTGGGCAAACTGGAAAGGCTGTTTTGATTCACTGAAGACAAAGTATGGTACTGCCGTCACCTATGAACCAGAGGGCGGCTTGTCTTCTGCTGAGGAAGTGCAAAAGTTTTTGGCGGAAGTCAACAAGCCTGTGGGCGACATTGCCGATGTGGGGATTTTATTTGGTCCTGAAGCCAAGGCAAAGGGCGCGACTGCCGCCTATAAGGTGTCGCGCTGGGCAGACATTCCAGATAACCTCAAAGACCCAGATGGGCACTGGGCTTCTAACTACGGCGGCGTGCTTGCCTTTGCCGTGAATCCTGACAAGGCGGGATCGGTGCCAAAATCCTGGGCAGAGCTGCTGTCTGGCAATTTCTCAAACATGGTGGCAATTAACGGCGATCCGCGCCAGTCCAATAGCGCCCTGCTGGCGGTGATCACGGCGGCATATGCCAATGGCGGCAGCATTGATGACATTGAGAAAGGCGTGGATGCCTTTGCCAAGCTGAAAAAGCAGGGCAACTTTACTCCCGCGAAGGCCGACACGGCGGGCTTGCAGTCCGGTGAGGTGGGCATTGCGATCAAGCCCGATTTCTTGGGGCTGACCGATCGCGACAAGTTTGCAGGCAATCCCAAAATTGAGGTGGTGATTCCTGAGGACGGTGCTGTTGCCACGAACTACGCGCAAATCATCAACCGAGTTGCGCCCCATCCCTACACGGCTCGCCTCTTCCAGGAATACATCTTCTCGGACGAGGGACAGCTAGAAATGCTGAAGGGCTATGTGCGTCCCACCTTGATTGACAAGCTGACGGTTCCTGCCGACATCAAAGCTAAGCTGCCCGATGCGGCGCAGTACAAAAAAGTGGTTCCGGCGATCGTGGACACCAAAAAGCTGGAAGCCGCCAAGAAAATCGTCACCGAGCAGTGGGGACCGAAGGTGCTGGGGCAGTAAGGCGATTTTGGATTTTGAATTTTAGATTGTTGAAGCCCTTGTAGGTACCTTTATGAGTCTGGCAATCAAACCAACCCGATCGTTTTGGGTGCGCTATCCCTGGGTTTCTACGGCGCTGGGGCTGGCTCCCATGGCGATCGGGCTGATTGCGTTTCTGGTGCTGCCCATTCTGCTGATGGTGGTTAGCTCTTTTCAGACCGATCAGGGCTGGTCGCTGAACAACTACTTTGGCACCGTTCGCGGTGAGTATCTGCGGGCATTTGCCACAACGCTACAAATTTCTTTGGTGACGGCGGTCTTGGGCGGGGTGCTGGGCACCTTGACGGCGATCGCCCTCGCATGGGGAACCTCTAGCCCTAATAATGGCTTGCTGACTTTGGCAAGCGTGGCGGCGAACTGGGGCGGGGTGCCGCTGGCGTTTGCCATGATTGCCACGGTAGGAAATTCCGGCTGGGTGACGGAGCTGCTACGGGCGATCGGGTTTGACCTGTACAAGCAGGGTTTCACGATCTACGGCAACCTAGGGCTGATTCTCACCTATACCTACTTCCAGTGGCCGCTGATGTTGCTGCTGATGTTGCCCTCCGTGCAGCGGTTTCGGCAGCAGTGGTGCGAAGCCGCCGAGAGCTTAGGAGCGACCAACGGGCAGTTTTGGCGCTGGGTGGCGATTCCGATTTTGATGCCCTCAATGATTGGCGGCATGGCGCTGCTGTTTGCTAATTCCTTTGGGGCACAGGCGACTGCTTTCGCGCTAGCCGGGGGGGCGCTGAATTTGATCACGATCAAGATTACCTTTCTGGTGAAGGGACAGACAGATTTTAACCCCGGCTTGGCAAACGCCCTTGCCGTCGAGATGACTGTGGTGCTAGCGATCGCCGTCATTATCTACCAGATCACCAATCAACGTGCCCGTCGCTGGATGAGGTGATGTTCTAGTCATGCTGTTGATTTTTTTGAAAGGGGTGCGAAGCGCCCCTTTCAAAAAAATCAACAGCACATTTGAAGCACTGCCGCTGGATAAAATAGCCTAGGTGAAACCATGACGATCGCGCCTCTGACTCCCCCCATTCAAGCTCCTGTGCAGGCTGTCGATCACCCGAAGAAGGGCACTTGGCGACGGGTGCTAATCGCGGCGCTGTTGATCTATATTTTCATTCCGATCGTCGGTCTGTTGCGGTTTAGCACTCGCGCCGCCAATGGCATCAGCTTTCAGTTTTATCGAGATGCCTTTGCTGACCCTTCGTTCTACAGTTTTTTGGGTAACTCGCTGTTTGCCGGATTATGGACGATCGCTATCACCCTCACCCTCACCACCTTCACGCTATATTGGGCATACCTAAAGGCGCGTTGGCTGCTGCCGCTGATGGAAATGCTATCGCTCTTACCCTTCGTGGTGCCTGCTGTGACGTTGGGCATTGGCTTAATTCAGGTGTTTACCACGCCGCCCCTGGCGCTGACGGGCACGCCGCAGCTTTTGATTGGAGCCTATGCGATCGTCACTCTGCCCTTCGCCTACCGCGCGGTTGAGAATAGCCTTCAGGGAGCGAATGTCTTGACCCTGACGGAAGCCGCCGAGAGTCTGGGGGCAAGCTGGTGGCGAATCTTCATTGAGATCATTTTACCCTGCGTCTGGTCAGGAGTAATTAGCGGTGGGCTTTTAGTATTTTCCTTTGTGTTTGGTGAGTTCACCCTGGCGCTGTTTCTCGTCGGATCTTCCTACCAAACTTTTCCTCTTTATATTCAACAGCTTTACTCCTACCAGCCGCAATATTCGGTTGTCATGTCACTGCTTTCTTTTGTCGCTACCTGGCTAGCAGCATGGCTACTTGTGGTCTTTACTCGCAGAAAAAATTAGATTTTGATATTCACCTAGCCTTATCCTTTAGCCTTCACCCTTCACCGCTATGTCATACCTAGATCTGGTTCATCTCTTCAAATCCTACGGATCGGTCATGGCGGTACAGGATGTTAACCTCCAGATTCCTGCCGGAGAATTTATTTCGTTGCTGGGACCTTCTGGCTGCGGTAAGACCACCATCCTCCGCATGATTGCCGGATTTGAAAAAACGACGGGCGGTTCGATTCTCCTAGAAGGACAGGATATTACCCACATTCCGGCAAACCGTCGAGATATGGGCATGGTGTTTCAGTCCTACAGCCTGTTTCCCCACATGACGGCAGGGCAAAACATCGCCTTCGGGTTGCGGGTAAAGCGTCTGTCTCACGGGCAGCAGCGGATTCGCGTCCATGAAATGCTAGAGCTGGTGGGGCTGTCGGGTATGGGCGATCGCTATCCCCATCAGATGTCGGGAGGACAACAACAGCGGGTTGCTTTGGCGCGGGCGCTGGCGATTTCACCCCGGCTGCTCTTGCTAGACGAGCCGCTTTCTGCCCTGGATGCCAAGGTGCGATTGCAGTTGAGAAACGAAATTCGTCGGATTCAGCAGCAGTTGGATATCACCACGCTATTTGTAACGCACGACCAAGAAGAGGCGTTGTCTATCTCCGATCGCGTCATTGTCATGTCTCAAGGACGCATCGATCAGGCAGGCACTCCCGAAGAAATCTATCTCACCCCCAGCACCGCTTTCACCGCCTCCTTTATCGGCGCGATGAATCAGATTCCCGGCATTTGGGAAGGCTCTCAGGTGCGCGTTTCTGCCCATCCCGATACGCAAATTCCCGATGAGTTTTTGCAAACCCAGGAGACAGATCTGCTGGATGGCGCAACGGTTTTGGTGCTAGTGCGTCCTGAAAGCATCACCGTACTGTCTCCAGAGGCTTCGGTACCCGCAGATTGCAACCTTCTGAGCGGATTGGTGACGAGCCGAATTTTCCTGGGTTCAGTCGTACGGCTATCGGTGTTGGTGGGCGAGTTTTATCTTAACGTCGATGTACCCACGGCTCAGGCAGAGCAGTTTAGCTCAGGTCAGGTGGTGCGGTTAGGATTTCCCGCCGATCAGTGTCGCGTATTGGCGATCGCCCCTCCCGCTCCTCAATCTGCGTCATCTCAAGCACAGGTGCGATCGGCGGTTTGAAGTGCTGGAAATCCTGCGAGCTGAGCAGCTAATGGTTCTACATCATCAGCCGATCGCCGATAGACAGCCCTCGATCGCCTCATAGAGATTTTGTAGAAGTTTTAGCTCAAAATATGCGATCGCCCATCGCGTTATTTTGTCTACCCAATTTTCAGGAGATCCCATGACCTACTTCGATCGCCTTCATCCCTGATGGATTATTCGCCTGTTGCCCGATATGCAACGAATTGTCGTGGCTCGATTCTGCTACCGGGGCAAGCTGAGGAATACCTTCGCATCCTGCAACCGCTCAACCCTGAAGCCAATCATATTCTGGTGTTTGATCCGCCCGATCGCTGGAGCAACAGTAATCCTTGGGTCAATCTGCCTGGCAACCTTCTGCTTTCATAGGCGATCGCATTCCTCCCTTCATTCTTCAGCAGCATGATTGGCTTCCCCGCATAATCTGCGTTACCCCAAATTAAGCGCGATCTGCATAGCTTGAGATCCGAGAAAGTATTTAGGAGATAAATCTAATCCTTGAAGAAGACGATCGAGTAGACCTAAAGTAAGTTCTAGAATTATCATGATCTATCCCCCTACAGGGGATATTAAAGTCTCTCAATTTGCTGCTGAAATTGCTTTATTCTGGATAATTAAGCGATTAATTTGTGAATCGATTTAAGATCTGATATATATCTTTTAGGCAAAGCATGATTGCTTAACGTGAGAACTAGATTGTGTCAGGAGTTAGAATTATGAAGCGTATTGCTTTGATGGGTGCGATGGCGGCTATTTTCTCAAGCGCCACCTTAGTGAATGCTGTAGAACCCTCCCCTGCGCCAGCCCCAGTAGCTTCACCCCAAATCACATCACCTAATGCAGGAGTCCCCTATCTAGGCGTAGACGGAACCTTTACACTAGATACTAGCGTTCCTTCAGCGCAGCGCGATCCTCGCAACCCGGCGCGAATTGTGTTTAGCAAAATGGACCAATTCTCGTTCTACCGCGATCTGGCTGGGCAAGAGCCATTGGCAGAGAACTGTCCCTATGTTTACAAAGGAGCTGCCCCCGATCGCTTCTACTATCCCAAGTCTCCCAAGTCAATCTGGGACTTGTTTGAACTCGCACCCGGCAATGAGAATTGCAGCGCTTTCAAGTATGTTGCCGTTCGTGCCCCTCATGGTGAACCTGTGCATATGCACCTGCGATATGGTGGGGAAGGCTCCAGCTTTGAGACCTTGCTGAGTATGAGCAATGCCGAAGAAGATACGGCAAAGCTTGATCCCTGGTGGAGCGTTTACTGTGCCGAGGGCAAAACGGCTTGCGATCAGTAGTTGTCTTAGCGGTGAGCGATCGACTGCCATAGAATAGAAGGGAGTGCAAAACGTACTTCCTTCTGTTCGGTTAAAAGAGACCATGCTCGAAGCCATTCAATTTCAACTCTATAAGCTGGGGCATTTTGCCGATGCGCTAGTTGCCACGCAGCTTACTCATCTCACTCCTATCAGCATTGGCATCATTTTCCTGGCAGGACTGCTGACTAGCCTCACCCCCTGTATGCTCTCTATGCTGCCAATCACGATCGGCTATATTGGCGGCTATGAGGCTAAAACTCGGCTTCAGGCGGCGGTGCAGTCTACCTGGTTTTCGTTGGGGCTGGCGACGACCTTGGCGGCATTAGGAGTTTTGGCGGCAATCGCAGGCAAAATCTACGGGCAAGTGGGGATTGGCTTGCCGATCGTGGTGAGTGCGATCGCCATTCTGATGGGGCTAAATCTGCTGGATGCTCTGCCCCTGAGACTGCCGAGCTGGGGCGGCATGGACTGGATCTCAAAAGACTTGCCAGAGGGAGTGCGATCGTACCTAATTGGGCTAACTTTTGGTCTGGTAGCGTCTCCATGCAGCACTCCTGTGCTGGCATCGCTGCTAGCCTGGACATCCACGACGCAAGATCCCGTTCTGGGGGGGGTTCTGCTGATTTCCTACACGGCGGGCTATGTGGCTCCGCTGATTTTGGCAGGCACCTTTACCGCTTCCATTAAAAAACTGCTGGAACTTCGGCGCTGGTCTAGCTGGATTACGCCTGCAAGCGGTGCGCTACTAGTGAGCTTCGGCGTGTTTACCCTGCTGTTTCGGCTGTTTCCCTCTGGCGTTGTTTAAATCCGCTAACTTTTAGAGACCTGTACGAGCTGCCTGAATTCATGACCTTTAAGCCTGTCTCTGAGCCTTCGGCTTTTAGCCTCTCTCGATCGCTTCAATACTATTTCAAACGAGAGCTGGTGCCCCTGCTAGCGGATTTGCGTCTAGCGATTTTTCTGTTGCTGGCGATCGCGGTTTTCAGCATCTCAGGCACGGTGATTGAGCAGGGACAGACCCAGGAGTTTTATCAGGCAAATTATCCTGAAAATCCGGCTCTGTTTGGCTTCTTAACCTGGAAAGTAGTCTTGACTATTGGGCTAGATCACGTCTACCGCACCTGGTGGTTTTTGGCGATTCTGATTCTGTTTGGGGCGAGTTTAACCACCTGCACCTTCAAGCGGCAGCTCACGGCACTGCGCTGGTTTTCTCGCACCTGGAATTTCTACAGCCAGCCGCGTCAGTTTCAGAAAATGGCGTTGAGTGCAGAACTGCCTCATGGCTCACTGGAGGCGCTGGTTCCCCTGCTGCAAAAGCGCCGCTACAGGATTTTCCAGGAAGGCGGCAAGCTCTATGCTCATAAAGGTCTGGTGGGGAGAATCGGACCGATCGTCGTTCATGCGGCGATGCTGATTACGCTGGTGGGGGCGATCGTCGGCTCCATGACGGGCTTTTTTGCCCAGGAAATGGTGCCTAGCGGCGAGACGTTTCAGATTCGCAATATTTTTGATGCGGGACCATTTGCCGCTTCGCAGATTCCCAAAGACTGGTCGGTAAAGGTGAATCGCTTTTGGATCGACTACACGCCCAAAGGCACGATCGATCAGTTCTATTCTGATCTGTCAGTGCTGGATCAAAGTGGTGAAGAGATCGATCGCCAGACGATTCACGTCAATAAGCCGCTACGTCACAAGGGTGTCACTCTGTATCAGGCAGATTGGGCGATCGCTGCCGTTCGCTTCCGCATCAACAATAGCCCCACTTTAGAGCTACCTATGGCGGAGCTAGAGACAGGCGGCGGTCGGCTCTGGGGCACTTGGGTACCCACCAAGCCTGATTTGAGCGACGGCATTTCGGTGGTTGCCAAAGATTTGCAAGGGATTCTGCTGATTTACGACAAGACCGGCAAGCTGGTCTCCACCGTACGGCAGGGGATGTCTACCGAGGTGAATGGGGTAACGTTGGCGATCGCGGAGGTAGTCGGCAGTACGGGCTTGCAGATCAAAGCCGATCCGGGCATTCCGCTAGTTTATGGCGGCTTTGGGCTAATGATGTTGGGAGTGTTGATGAGCTATGTGTCCCACTCGCAAATTTGGGCACTGCAAACTCCGGAGGGCTTCTATATCGGCGGCAAAACCAATCGTGCCCAGGTCACTTTCGAGCGCGAAATGATCGCCATGCTGGATCAATTTACAGACACAAATCAAAGTCCTCAGACTATCTCATCGACTAGCGGATCTTAGGGCACCACGTTCTCCTGTTCATTCGCTTCATTTCGAGCCACGATCGCCTCTGCTGCTTCAGTAGACCTCTTGCAGATTAGGATTTATAGATTGAATTGGGTGGGGGCGCAGCCCCACCCAATTCAATCTATAAGAGGTTTAGTAATATCTAGATTAGGCAAGTTGGGATAGGTGAGGTGATTGCCTTGACAAAATAGATTCATTTGAGGCTCAGAAGATTTTGCTAGATCTAACGGTTATTCAGCAAAAGCTCAATTTCTTCATCTGTGATGAAATGGACAAACATATAGCATTGCTCGGTTTCATCTGCTACCAGTGTCTTTTTTATTTGCGGGCTACCCCACAAATAAGAATCTAATATGGAACCCACTTTCAAGAAAATCGATCGCCCTGTTGCTCTGTAATCTCTGCACCTAACCGATGATAAAAGCACAGCCCACGTGTGTTTCGAGCATCAGCATTCCAGGCAAGATGAGTACAGTCTTTTTCTTTGGCAATTTGAACCAGTTCATTCATTAAGACTGCACCAGCGCCCTGACTTCTTCTATCTTCATCCACATACAAATCATCAAGCCAAATGCTTGGCTGACCTGAAAATGATGAGTACCTGAATCCATACAGTGCAAAGCCAACCTCAAGCCCTGAAAAGTCTGCAAACAAAACGTAAGAAAAGGGATGTGTCCCAAAAAGAGTTTGGCGTATTTTGTCCTCAGATACCTGCAAAACACCCGAGAAAGCCCCTATATTTCGGTCAAATTCTGATTTCTTTTGAATGAACGAAAAATCAGCGCTACATCATCAGCATTAGCAGATCTAACTTTCATCGCCCTGTTCGCAAAAGACTTTTCAAGTTTTTTTGCAAGGTGCACGGAGCGCACCTTGCAAAAAAATCCCTTATCGTGCCACCGCTGGCATCCCCAAAATGTCCTCAATCCGGGGCATATCTTCTAGAGCAATCACCCGACCTTCATCCTCATAATTGGGAATCTGGTCAAAGTTGAGATAGCGGTATAGCTCAGAGGCAAAGGGATCGATCTTTTGGGTGACGATCGCCATATACTCTTCAACCGTGGGGATTTTGCCCAACAGCGCACAAACCGCCGCTAGCTCCGCAGAGCCTAGGTACACCTGTGCGCCTTTGCCCATGCGGTTGTTGAAATTGCGCGTCGAGGTGGAAAACACCGTTACGCCGTCTTCTACCCGCGCCTGGTTGCCCATGCACAGCGAACATCCCGGCATTTCGGTTCTGGCATTCGCCGCCGCGAAGGTGTCATACATCCCTTCCTCGCGCAACTGTTTCTCGTCCATACGAGTAGGCGGACAAATCCACAGCCGCACCTTCACAGGACCCGCGCCCTCCAGAACTTTCGCCGCCGCCCGATAGTGCCCAATGTTGGTCATGCAGGAGCCGATAAAAACCTCATGGATCGGATCACCCGCACACTCAGACATCAGCTTGATGTTGTCAGGATCGTTGGGAGCCGCGACGATCGGTTCTTTAACCTGATCCAGATCTACCTCAATCACTTCGGCGTATTCGGCATCGGCATCGCCCGACATCAGCGAGGGATTCGCCAACCACTGCTCCATTTTTGCCACCCGCCGTAGGATGGTGCGGGCATCGCCGTAACCCCGTGCCGCCATGTTTTTGAGCAGAGCTACGTTTGATCGCAAGTACTCAGCCACCGTATCCGTACTCAGCTTAATCGTAGACCCGGCACAGGAGCGCTCCGCCGTGGCATCCGTTAGCTCAAAGGCTTGCTCTAGCTTCAGATCCGGCAGTCCTTCCATTTCCATGATCCGACCGGAGAACACGTTTTGCTTGTTCTCCTTAGAAGCGGTCAAAAGCCCCCGCTGCATGGCTGCATAGGGAATGGCGTTGACAATATCTCGCAGCGTGACGCCGGGTTGAAGACTGCCCTTGAAGCGCACCAGCACCGACTCCGGCATATCCAGTGGCATCACGCCCAACGCCGCCGCAAACGCCACCAGACCTGAACCTGCCGGGAAGGAGATCCCCAGAGGAATGCGCGTGTGGGAGTCGCCACCCGTGCCCACCGTATCGGGCAGCAGCATCCGGTTCAGCCAGGAGTGAATGATACCATCTCCCGGACGCAACGCCACGCCGCCCCGCTCATGCATGAAGTCGGGCAGGTCTTTGTGGGTCTTGATGTCTACCGGCTTGGGATAGGCGGCGGTATGGCAGAAGCTCTGCATCACCAGATCGGCACTGAAACCCAGACAGGCTAACTCTTTTAGCTCGTCGCGGGTCATGGGACCCGTCGTGTCTTGCGAACCCACGGTAGTCATGATCGGTTCACAGGAAGTGCCCGGACGTACGCCCGTCAAGCCGCAAGCCTTGCCCACCATCTTTTGCGCCAGGGTAAAACCTTTGCCCGTATCAGCAGGCAGTTGGGGACGGACAAAGCGATCGCTCGGCTCTAACCCCAAAGCAATTCGCGTTTTGTCGGTGAGCGTCCGACCAATCAATAGCGGAATCCGTCCACCCGCCCGCACTTCATCGAGAATTGTGTCGGGCTTGAGGTCGAAGCGAGAGATTACCTCACCGGACTCATTTGTGATTTCGCCCTTGTAAGGATAGATCGTGATCACATCACCTGTGTTCAGCGAAGTCACGTCACACTCGATCGGCAAAGCGCCAGAATCTTCAGCCGTGTTGAAGAAAATCGGCGCAATCTTGCCCCCCAGAATATAGCCGCCCGTGCGCTTGTTGGGCACATGGGGAATATCTTCGCCGATGTGCCACAGTACGGAGTTGATCGCCGACTTGCGAGAGGAGCCAGTCCCCACCACATCGCCCACATAGGCGACCGGATGCCCTTTTTGCTTGAGTTGGGCGATCGTCTCAATGCTTCCCGGCAGTCGGGTTTCCAGCATCACCGTAGCGTGGAGCGGAATGTCGGGTCGCGTTGTAGCCAGGGGCGCAGGAGACAGATCATCCGTGTTGGTTTCACCCGGCACTTTGAACACCGTCACCGTGATCGACTCCGGCAGCACCGCGCGGTTAGTAAACCAATCGGCATCCGCCCAGGATTGCATCACCTGCTGCGCGTAGGCATTGCCGTCTTTCGCCAACTCCTCGACATCATGGAAAGCATCGTAGACCAAGAGAATCTTGCTGAGCGATCGCCTTGCCGCCCCCGCAATTTCAGTGTCTGCCACCTGCAACAAATCAATTAATGAGTGGACGTTGTAGCCACCCATCATCGTGCCCAGCAGCTCGACAGCATAGTGAGCAGAGACCAGCGGACTGTGAATCTCGCCTTTAGCGATCGCCGTCAAAAATCCCGCTTTCACATACGCCGCCTGATCCACCCCCGGAGGGATGCGATCGACCAGCATTGTCAACAGAGCTTCCTCCTCACCCGCCGGAGGATTTTTTAACAGTTCACACAAGCCCGACGCTTGCTCAGCGCTAAGGGGGAGCGGGGGAATTCCGAGGAGCGATCGCTCGGCAACATGGTTACGATAAGAGTCCAACATTTTATAAAGCTCTCCAGACAGCGAGATTGAGGAGCGACCGATCGGTACGCCCAGAACCCATAATTTATACCCATTGGTATATCTCTACGGTAGCTTTCTGCACAGATCTCGATCGCATTGTGTCTCAATCTGCTCAATATTTCTATTCTTGGATAAGGTACAACTTTTCTCAAATGCTTGCTGTAATGACTGTGGAGCCTTAGGCAATGAATGTATAAGCGAATCAGCCTCACAATTAATCTCGTCATCTGAGCCTAGAAGTTGTTGGGCATGGCTGTGTTGAGGTGTATGGACTAACGGTGAAGTTGTGCGGCGGCAGACAAGCTTGAATTCCCACCGATAACCTCTGTTCCGTCCGCACCGACGTAGTGTTGGGGTGCTGGCAACTACAAGTGTTTTTCTGATCTGCTACAGGATTAACGGTTCGATTTTTGCCTGCACTTCCTCAACAACGTTTTCTGGAACCGATTCAACAAACTGAACACTACAGGCTTTCCAGTCCAGACACTTGATTTGATCGGCAAGAATTACTCCTTGAATCTGCAACTCAGTCGGCAAAAGAACTTCGAAGGGATATCCTTTTTGCTGCTTGGTGATGGGCATAAACAGTGCTAGAGAACTTTTTGTGTTGTAACCACGAGGTGAAAGAACAAAAGCAGGTCGATGCCCCTTCTGCTCATGACCTTTGGTTGGATCAAAGTTTAGGTAGACGATATCTCCCCGGTCTGGAATATAGCGATTTGTTGGTACTACCAAGCTTCATTCCCCGCAGCCACTCCAGTCTCAACCTCGGTATGCAGATTTTCTGGCGTGATGGCAGAAATAAGCTCATCCAAAGAGTAACGCTTTCGGATTCTGGGTTTGATGACTAGATTGCCATCGATCACTACAAGATCGACCTCAACGCCTTCGGTTAGCTGGATCTCTTTAACTAAGTGCTGGGGAAGTCGAATAGCTAGACTGTTTCCCCACTTTGCAACTGTCGCAACCATAGATTGAACCCTACCTTGAGGTTAGTGGGATCACTGTAATTTGCTCTCTTGAAGAGAAGTATATACAGAGTATCTACATCGTAGCAACTTGGCAGAAGCTTGACAATTGCTGAGAGCTAAAGAGAACGGAAACTTAAATGCCTCACCAAAGGCTTAAAGTGCTGTCCCCGCCGAAAACTTGAAGCAGGCTAACAATTAATCGACTGAAAGCTCCCGTATAAAACCTCAGAGGAAGTGGATGTACCGAAAGTTTCTACATAACACCCCAATTTTGACAGATAGGCAGAATCTTTCCGTATAGTATGCCGATTCAGCCAAATAGGTAGAATCGTTTCAAATTTTTTCGGTTTGGTATAGATACTCCTCCAGTTGCGACTGAGCTTACACTGCATTCGCAAAAGCCACCCGATCGCTCCCATCTCCCTCAAATATCAAAGAATCTAGGTATGGAAAGTGGCTGAGGGGGCTTCCTAAACATCCCAACAGTCTCTACCCTACTCTCTGATACGGCAGAGGCGTGGGCTGAGTTGGTCTTAGATCATCAAATGCTTCGCTAATGCAGCTTTTCTTCTCTACAACAACTCATTATCGGGGTAATAGATTATGACGACAGAGCTGAACGAGCTATTACCTCGCCATTCTGCCGATCTCTCGCAGGTCTGGATCATTGATACCCGCAACTAGGTAAATCATCTGATCAACGAATGCTACGTCAAGTGATTGACAGATTACTCAATGCGATCACTCAAACAAACATTGCCTTATTGCAAAGCACGATCGCCTGGTTGCTTAGGAATATCGGCTCGTTACTCAATGCGATCGCCATCGCCCAAAGCACCATCACGTTACTCAGTAGACTAATCTTCCTTTGTACAATTCAGGAATCGAATTAGAGAATCGTCCTATGAATATCTGGCAAGCTGATTTCTATCGCCGACCGCTGCAAGATGCGTCAGGAAATCCGCTGTGGGAGCTAATTATTTGCGATGCCGATCGCTATCTAATCTTGAGTGAGTTTGTGTCTCAGAAGCAAGCTAATTCGCATTGGATTACCGAGCAGTTGCGCTCTATTACGCCTCACCCCGATCGCCTTCAAGTCTTTCGTCCGCAAGCCCTGACTTTGTTGCAAGCTGCCTGTCAACCCTTAAATATTCTTGTAGAATCTACGCGGCGTACTTCGGCACTGAAGCAATTGCTTCAAGAAAGACTTCCCTATTATCGGAGTTTACCGAACTCTACTCAGGAGCTTTACGACCCGATTAAATTAGATGCGCCCCCTCCCGCGCCATTGCCCGAAGACCTCTGGGGCGATCAGTGGCGATTTGGGGCGATCGCTGCCCAAGATTTAATTCCAGCTTTTCAAAATCGCCCGATTCCGGTTCAAGACATTCCAGAGGCATTTTATCCAGAGACGCTTCAGCTTGCCTCTACAACTCCCGTCCCTGGCGTGATTATTGATGCCGGACGCAAGTCTCGATCGCTGACTCAATGGCTACAGCAGGCAAAGCCCTTCTCGCTCAATTACATCTCAGGTGATCCCGATGGCTTAATCCTAGAGAGCGGGCTGTGCGATCGCTGGATACTCAGCACCTTTAGCGAATCCGATATTGCTAGCTCAGCCAGAGTTTTTAGTCAGCGACGACAAGAAGCCAAAGGACTCCATTTTTTGCTAGTGCAGCCAGATAATTCTGGTATGACATACGCTGGAATTTGGCTACTGAAATCTGATTAGTGTCTAGGTAATGTCTGGCTAATACCTGGTTAATCTCTGGCTAATGTGCGGCTACGCAGACCTCTGCCGACGACTCTCC
>CASBQM010000514.1 GCA_949127645.1 Synechococcales cyanobacterium PMM_0036 | reverse complement strand
TTACGTACGGGCAGGTAACCAGAAGCAATCGACCACTTGGTGACCGTCTCTGTACTTGTCATCCATTTAATGAAATCCCAACTGGCATCCTGGGCTTCTGGTTTGGTTTTCCAGATTTGCAGACTCTCGCCACCGTTCACCGTAAACGGGACTTTGTTTTTGGTGGTGCGCATAGCCGAAACCTTGATGTCGGTCAGTTGGCGATAGGGCGGGATGCGATAGGAACCTTCATATTCGAAGACAATAGATCCAGTCTCGAAGCCTTTTTCCATGGGCGGATTCGGGCTAATTTTCCATTCGTAGACCATATCGCGCAGCCATTTCAAGGTTGCTTCGCCTTCGGGGCTATTCACCAGCGTCTTGCTGTAATCCTCATTCGCTAATTCGCCGCCAGCCTGTTTGAGGAAGTCATAGAAATAGCGGGCCTCCGGGCTGACCTGATAACCCCATTGATCGGGCTTGGTCACTGCCTTGAGCATTTCAACCAATTCGTCCCAAGTGGGATTCGTGTCCAGTGGCTTGACGCCGGCTTCTGTGAGTTTGTCTTCATTGTAGAACCAGGCCAAATTGTTCGTGTCGAGCGGCATGCCCCACAGTTTGCCTTTCCAGACATTGGCCTGCCACAGAAAGTCGTAGAAATCGGCTTTCTGATCGGCATAATCTTTGGCTACATAATCGTCAAGCTCAATCACACCACCAGTGTTGGCAAACCCCAGCGCGCCCCAACCGCCAGTCGGGTACCAGGTCACATTGGGCGGCGCACCGGCGGCATAGGCAGCCAATGTCTTTGCTTTGATCTCTGGCGTGTGTTCCAGCGTTACCTTGGCGCCTTTGGTGGTACTGTTGTATTCCTCGACCAATTTCTTCTGCGTGTCCAGGTTGGGACCACCCACGAAGAACCAATAGGTCAGATTCGCGGCGTCTGCTTGCGCCCCTGACCCTGCACTGCCGGTTTGCGCCGGCGCAATCCCCGGTTGGCAGGCGCTGAGCGCGGCTACCCCCGCGCCCATGCCGAGCATCTTTAGCATCCCTCGACGACTCAATTTTCCCTGCATGTTCATTTTGCTCCTCCTGAATTTGATGCACATAAACCGAATGGTTGGTAAACTTTGTCGAGATGCCTCACCCCCGACCCCTCTCCTGAACGGTAGAGCTGTTTCGGAAGAGGGGAGACAATCAGCTAGTTTTGCTCCCCCCTCTCCTGAACTCAGCCTTTCGATTCAGGAGAGGGGCTGGGGGTGAGGCCGCTTTCTATCCCTTCAAGCCCGACATGGCGATGCCTTCGATCAGATAGTTTTGAGCCAGCAAATACACAATGAGCACCGGCAACGTCACTACCGTTGTGCCTGCCATTAATTCGGGCCACTGGATAATGTAGAATTGATCCTTGAACACAGAGAGGCCGACTTGCACCGTGCGCATGCTGTCTGAATTGGTGACCAACAGCGGCCAGAGAAATTCGTTCCAGGCCTCCATAAAGGTAAACAAGCTCAAAACAGCGAGCGCCTGTTTCGACAAGGGCAGGATTACATGGCGCAGGATCAACAACCGGTTGCAACCGTCAATGCGCGCTGCGTCCTCTAGCTCACCGGGAATCGTAAGAAAAAATTGGCGCAGCAGAAACGTGCCAAACGCGCTAGCAAAACCAGGTACGATCAGCGCATAATAGGTATTCATCCAACCTAGCCAGTGGATGATCAGAAACGAAGGGATCAGCGTCACCTGGCCAGGGATCATCATGGTGGATAAATAGGCAAGGAAGACCGTGTCGCGCCCTGGCCACCGCAAGCGGGCAAATGCATACGCCCCCATGCTGCAAAAGACGAGCCGCCCCAATACAATGCTCACCCCAATGATCAGACTGTTGAGGAAAAAGCGCGGGAACGGCGCGGCGCTCAACGCGTTCGGGTAATTCTCAAAATGCAATGACCGCGGAATCCATTCCAGCGGGACGGTAAAGACTTCGCCGCGGATTTTTAGCGATGTCGAAATCATCCACAAAAATGGCGCCAGCATCGAGAAGGCCAATACGATCAAGACGGCATGGATCAGGAACCGACCGAGCACGCCACTCAGCTTGCGCCAGCTACGCCGTGTGGCTGCACTTTTCTGGACAACCGATGGCGGGTATTTAGTGACAACGTCTGAATTCATGGCAACCCCTTTGTGGCTCACTCATTGACCGCGCCACGCCCCCAGAAACGCCATTGGATGGCAGTGATGGTAAACATAATCAAGCCCACCACGTAGGCCTGCGCCGACGCGCGGCCCATCAGAAAGCGATCAAAGGCATTGTTATAAATCGTATAGATCACCACATCGGTGGCATGGAGTGGCCCGCCGCGCGTCATTACATAAATTTGGCCAAAGACCTGAAACGAACCGATCACTAACATGGTCACAATAAAGAAGGTGACCGGTGCCAGCAAGGGTAAGGTGATATACCAGAACTGGCTCAGTGTGCTTGCACCGTCGATCCCCGCCGCTTCGTAGAGGGTGCGGTCGATGCCCAACAGACCCGCCAGATAGAGCACCATGTAATAGCCACAGGCCGCCCAGATGGACATGATCACAATCGACCACATCGCCAAGTTGGGATCACCCAGCCAGGCCGTGTTATTGGGCAAACCGAGCTTGCCCAGGTAATAATTCAGTAGGCCAAATTTGGGCTCGTAGATCCAGAGCCAGACTTCAGAAATCACGATAATTGAAATGACGGTCGGAAAGAAGAAGATCGCCCGATACACTTTGTGGAATTTAATTTTCAGGCTGAGCAGGAAGGCAATCAGCAGCGACGCCACCAGCGTGCCCGGTACATAGCCAATCACAAATTGCAGCGTATTCTTGAGGCTGCGGATGAATTCCTCGTCGCTGAACAAAGCTCGATAGTTGCCCAGGCCGACAAATTTCGGCGGCTGCACTACGTTCCACTCCAGCAAACTGATTACCAAGGAAAAGAGCACCGGGAAAACGGTAAAAACTAGCACTGAGCCAACCGTCGGCAGCAAAAACAGGATCGCCCAGCGTAATTCTTCCAGGGCATAGCGCGAATGTTTACGTGGTCGTTGCGCCGAGCTAGAAATTGCCATGCTACTGCCTCCGTGTGAACCAATCTAAGCTCACCCTTACCAGGCTAACCCTTATCTCCATCTTTGGGGAGAGCATGAAAGAGAAAAGGGGCAATCGTCTCTTTTGCCCCACCC
>CASBQM010000513.1 GCA_949127645.1 Synechococcales cyanobacterium PMM_0036 | reverse complement strand
TTTACACACAGCACCCCACTCACACACAGCACCCCACTCACACACAGCACCCCACTCACACACAGCACCCCACTCACACACAGCCTCTCATGCTCACGGTTCCTCGCACGATCGCCCTCATTCTCACGAAGCACCCCACTCGCATGAAGGCACTCGTCATCTACCCGAAATTGAGCGCCTGATTAAGTCAGCAGGTCTGCCTACCCGCGCCGAAACCTGGAGTTTGGCAATATTCCGTCGGCTTGCGGAGGCTGAAGGTGCAGTTCATGGGATTTCGCCTGAGCAGGTTCATTTCCATGAGGTAGGTGCAACCGATGCGATCGTTGATATTGTTGGCACTAGTCTGGGGCTAGATTGGCTAGGCATTGATCAGCTTTACTGCTCAGCTTTGCCCATAGGCGGTGGCACGGTTTGGGCAGCTCACGGTCATTTGCCTGTTCCGGCTCCTGCCGTCCTCAAGCTCTGGGAAATGCGGCAAGTTCCCCTTTACAGCAATGGTATCGACCGTGAGCTTGTCACGCCGACCGGAGCGGCGATCGTCACGACACTGGCTACCCACTTTGGCGCAATGCCGCCCATGACGCTTCAGCGCGTTGGCTTGGGTGCGGGTTCTCGTGATCTTCCGATTCCCAATATCCTGCGCCTGTGGATTGGCGAAAGCCAGAAATCGCTACGTTCTCTCGAACACCACACAGAGCAGACAGAAATAGCCGCCTTATCTACCCCGGCTGCCTCGACCGCCTCGACCCTGACTGCTTCAGATACGGTCTCTGTGCTAGAAACTCAAATTGACGACCTCAATCCCCAGGCGATCGGCTACTTATTTGAGGTGCTGCTGGCGGCAGGCGCATTGGATATATTTACCCAAGCGATCGGCATGAAAAAGTCCCGTCCGGGAATCTTGCTAACCGTGATTTGCCGCTCAGAGCAGAGGCAGATTTGCCAAACCATCATTTTTCGAGAAACTACAACGCTAGGCATTCGGTATGGCACTCAGCAGCGGATGACTCTAGAGCGGGAGTTTCAGACCATAGAAACGACCTATGGCAAAATTCGCCTTAAGATCGCACGTTGGAGAAAAGGGGGGGCGATCGTCAATGTTCAGCCTGAGTATGAAGACTGTGTAAAGATAGCGCAACAAAGCAATCTTCCCTGGCGAGAGGTTCATGGCATGGCTCTACAGGCGTGGCAATCTCAGGCAGCTAGCCCTATGAATCCTAACTCTATAAATCAGAGTACCTAGAGCAAAACTTACGTACAAGCACGGAAAATTCATTGGAAAAGCGGATACGGGGGCGATCGCCTTCGTACAATTCCGCATGATTACGATTGGGGCAATTGGCTGAAAAAATATAGGCTGTTTCTAGCTTTCAATCGTGTATAGCCTCCCTGATTCGCTTTTCTGAGAATGCATCCGCTATCTGGAAATTTCTGAATCATTTTCTCATATTTGATTCGTTCTCAAGTCCGAGTGGGCAACAGAATAGTTCCAATGTGCAGAAATCAGGGATGTCAGTGTGTTCTCAAGGATGGTGAAACTTATGGTGAATTGTGCAAATGAAGTTTCAAGATCGGTGAAAGGGATTACCGTAATCCAATTAACAAACCAGTTTCAAAGTGTTGCTCACTCACAGTTTAGCGGTCGCTTAGATTTCATGACCGTCAATGAAAAACAGTGGAGTCTCTACTTTCGATTAGGTCGGTTAATTTGGACAGCAGGCGGTGAACACCGATTTCGACGCTGGCATCGTTTAATGAAGCAATTCTGTCCCACCATTCACCCCAATGCCATTCAGCTCAAGGAAAAGGAGCTTCCGTGCTATTGGGAGTATCTGGTGTTGTCGGTTTTACTCAAGCGGCAGCATATCAGACGTGAGACAGTCATCTCTCTGATTCAAAAGGCAGCTTTTGAAGTCTTGTTCGATTTGCTCCAGGCTAGCGAGCAAATTACCCAGATTAGCTATGCTCCCGATAAGCAAGAGCAGTTTGGTGAACCTCTAGCACCCCTCAGCGCCGAACAGCTACTTGATCAAGTGCGGCAATCTTGGAACGAGTGGAACAGTGCAGGTCTAGTACACTATTCGCCCAACGCGGTGCCTGTGATCAAGCGTCCGGCTGACTTAAAGCAAGCCGTAAGTGCAAAGACTTATCAGACACTAGAAACGCTGATGCGCGGGGATCTAACCCTAAGAGATTTAGCAAGAGCAACCGGGCAAGAACTGCTTACCTTGACGCGTGTCTTAGTGCCTCACATTCAGCGAGATTTGATTGAGCTATGTCAAATGCTAGATTTTCCGCCTCCTGGCTCCTCTGATGGGACGACAGTGAAGGTTGCCGCCGCACCTGCATCTTCCGCCGTTGCATCTTCCGCTGCAGCAGCTAATCCCGCAGCAGCTAATCCCAGAGGGGCTTCTCCTGCAAACAATGCCCCACTGATTGTCTGCATTGATGACAGTCTGTCAGTCTGCAAATTAATGGAGCAGATTATTACATCGGTTGGCTACCGCTACGTGAGCGTCCAGGATTCAGTTCACGCCTTACCGCTATTGCTAGAAAACAAGCCGGGTCTGATCTTTTTGGATCTGGTGATGCCGATCGCCAGTGGCTACGAAATTTGCTCTCAGATTCGCCGAATGTCTGCCTTCAAAAATACCCCAGTTGTGATTTTGACGGGAAATGATGGCATTGTCGATCGGGTGCGTGCCAAGGTTGTCGGCGCTTCCGACTTTCTGTCAAAGCCTGTGAATGCAGAGAAGGTGCTTGCGATCGTCCGTCAATACTTACCGATCGCGCCAACCTCCATTGTGCCAAATCCTGCTTCGTCTAAGCAGACCACTATGGATAGATCTGTCCTTGTTGAGCAACCTGCTTTTCTAGGGAACACTTACGAGATGGGTGAAACCACCGCCTTACTCCTTCAAAAAGGCATGAGTGAAACCTCTGCGATTCCGTAGATGTACGTTTGCCTCAAAGGCTGATGCCAGTTTCTCTTGCACCCCTTCCTAATACACCGCTATCAGAGCCTTTCATCCTATGAGTACTGTTTTACTAATTGAAGACAGTTTGACGGAATCCGAGATTCTCACCCGATATCTTCAGCAGGCGGGTTTGTCGGTCATCAGCGCCAAGAGTGGCGAAGAAGCTCAGGATTGCCTGAACTGGCAAAAGCCTGACCTGATTGTGCTGGATGTTATCCTACCTGGACAGAGTGGCTTTGAGCTTTGCCGTGAATTTAAGGCAAACCAGGAAACTAGCAAGATTCCCATTGTCATGTGTTCCACCAAGAACACTGACGTAGATAAGATGTGGAGCAACATGCTGGGAGCTGATGCCTATGTACCGAAGCCTGTCAATCAGCAGGAGTTTTTGCAGACCATCAGCCGATTGATAGGGAGATAGGAATGGCGCAGTCACAGGACGATAGCCCAAACCATGCTTATCTATTGCAACTTGCCTATCAAGGGGATGCGAGAGCGATCGCCACTCTGATGAATCGTCACCTAAAGCGGCAAAAGATGGTAGCTCAGGTGGGCTGGAAGGGCAACGGGCTACAGGTATTCATTGAGGCAATTCAGGCTCCCAATCCAGAGCCGCTAATGTCCAGCATTTATCGCACAGTGACGCGGCTTCAACTGAGCAGCCTCAAAACTTTGAAGGTAAGCTGTCGGCAGATTGGCACCCCTCATATTGCCTGGAGTCAAGAGCGATCGATCGCTTCTACTCAAAAG
>CASBQM010000512.1 GCA_949127645.1 Synechococcales cyanobacterium PMM_0036 | reverse complement strand
GCGGTGTTACTTGGTTAGTAAGCTGCCAAAATTTGGATGGCGGCTGGGGAGAAACCTGCCGCAGCTACGACAATCCGGCACTCAAAGGACAAGGAATCAGCACCGCATCCCAGACCGCCTGGGCGCTAATTGGCTTAATGGCAGCCGGAGAAGCAGCCCAGACCATCGCAGCCCAGACCGCCGCAGCTCAGACCGCCCTAACATCAGCAATTCAGCGAGGTATTCAATACCTTGTGGATACGCAGCGTCCTGATGGCACCTGGGATGAAGCAGAATTTACAGGAACAGGATTTCCTAGCCATTTTTATCTGAAGTACCATTTATATCAGCAGCACTTTCCCCTAGCGGCATTAGGGCGGTACCGGCTATCCATGAGGCTTTTGCCATGAGTTTGGTGACCTTTCTCCTGCAATCTTCCTGGCAGATGATGGCGATCGCCGCAGTCACCGGATTTATCAGCGGCACCAGTTCTGCGGGGTTGATCGCCCTGATCAGCTATGCCATCAACCATCCGTCAAGCGTCACGATGCCGCTGTTGGGATTTCTGGGATTGGCGGCTGTCGCACTGCTCACCAGCATTATTTCGCAAGTGGTGTTGGTTCGCCTCGCGCATCATGCGGTGTTTCATTTGCGGATGCGCTTGATTCGCCAAATTCTGACTTCAGAACTCAGCGATCTAGAACAAATCGGCAGTCCGCGCCTTTTAGCAACTCTCACAGAAGATGTCCGGGCAATCACTAGCGCGGTGTTTGTCTTGCCGCTACTTTGCATTGATCTGGCGATCGTCATAGGCTGTTTGATCTACATTACCTGGCTATCCTGGGTGGCGCTGCTGATGGTGTTTGGGCTAATGGCGGTGGCGGTTTTGAGCTGTATCCGACTCGTGCAACAGGGAGAAAAGCAACTGGCTTTGGCGCGGCAAGAACAAGATGACTTGTTTGATCAATTTCGCTCGACCACTGAAGGAATTAAAGAACTCAAGCTGCATCATCAGCGGCGACAGCGGTTTTTAACAGATGCGGTTGAACCCACGGCAATTAATTTTCGTCGGTACAGCATTCAAGGACTGACCCGGTTTGCAGCCGCTTCTAGTCTGGGTAAGCTGCTGTTTTTTTTCGCAACGGGTTTTGTTCTCTTTGCTCTCCCTCAGATGATCGCTCTTCGACCCGAAGCGATTTCTGGATATATTCTCGCGTTTATCTATTTAATGATGCCGATGGAGAACATCATCAGTGGTTTGCCACTGATCAGCCAAGCAAATGTGGCACTCCGCAAAATTCAGGATTTGGGGCTGTCATTGAGCCGCGCCGATCTTTCTAAGTTGCCCTCTTCAGTCCATTCCAACTGGCAGAACTTGGAACTGCGAGACTTGGTCTATCCCTATCAGCGATCGCCTGAAGATACCCCATTCATTCTGGGAGCGCTCAATCTCACCTTTTATCCCGGCGAAATTACGTTTATCGTGGGAGGAAATGGCAGCGGCAAATCCACCTTTGCCAAGCTGCTCACAGGACTTTACGTTCCTGAGTCGGGCGCAATTTTCTTAGACAAACAGCCGATTACAGATGAGAATCGAGAATGGTATCGCCAGCATTTTGCCGTGGTGTTCGCAGACTTTTTTCTGTTCGAGCGGCTTCTAGGATTGGAACAAGTCAACTTGGATAATCTGGCTCAGGACTATCTCAGCAAGCTCCAGATTGATCACAAAGTCAAAATCGAGCAGGGCAAGCTTTCGACTACCGCACTTTCGCAAGGACAACGCAAGCGGCTTGCCCTGCTGACAGCTTATTTAGAAGATCGCCCCATTTATCTGTTTGACGAGTGGGCAGCCGATCAAGATCCTGTATTTAAGGAGCTTTTCTACAGGCAGTTTCTTCCGAGCCTGAAGCAAAAAGGTAAAACTGTAATTGTAATTAGCCACGATGATCACTACTTTCACTTAGCCGATCGCCTGATCAAACTTGATAACGGACAAGTCGAGTTCGATCAGTAGTAGCTGAGCTAAATTTCCAAACCTCATGCTGCCAAAAAGGGAATCGGATCGAAGCCCTCTCTCGAAAAAGGCTACCGTGTATACATAACTTGCTATATTTCACGCCCCGCAGCCCCCTAAATACTCCTATTCTGGGCTTCATCGTGAGCGCCCAGCCGAACGGGGGCTTTGAGTTCCGGAAGTATCCCAGAATTGGGGGGTTGAGAGGCAAAGCTCAAAATATTTAGCCGGAATCAGAGATATGTATACACGGCAGCTCGATAAGGGAGAGGATTTAAGAAGAAGATAGCCTTCCCTCAATCTGTTTAATCTGCCCCTTAGTTCAAACGATTTAAGTTGGCGATCATCACCTGTTGAACGGTCAAACCCTCTTCTAGAAGCTTAGCCCGCTTGCCATCTTCATACTGACGAAGTAAGCCTTCGTCAAAGGGTTCGATCGTATGTACGATTTGTCTGCCGCGCGAAATCACGTGACCCAGACCATCGTACGCTTCCCACTGTGCAAAATACATGTGCATTTAATGTCAACCTCAAAGCGTAGTGTCTGCTGCATTCGCTAGCTTTTTAACTGCTGATGCAGATTAGTGATACAAAAGCAACCCCACGAGACCGCAATTATAGCGTGCGGTTCACAGAGTCGTATTGGGGAGACTACTGAGGGTGAAGAGTTGACAAATTGAGCGGATTTTAGATTTCGCCTCTTCTAGGTTGGTGTTTTCCGCAAGATTTAGAGAATTGCGATCGCTGCTTTTCTGCCTGAATCCAGTGTGTCTCATCTTTTCGGAGTTTCTATGGAGAGGGTGGAGCGATCGCGCAGAGCTTTCTTAAATCTTTGCTCTCTGGATTTTGTGTAAAGATGTGCGATCGACGCTTGATTAACGTCTCCGTAGCCCCACTGATGCAGCCAACGCACGAGCTTAGTCTTTATCAGTTCGTTATCTTCCTACTCTATCTTCAACGTGGAGGTAGGTTTAGTTACTTGCTTAAATGAGCCGAGTTAGATCCTCATCCTCTGGTCAAAGTTTTGGCTTTTTGTGACCCAAGATGTAGCCCCTCCAAAGCCTAGCTTCCTTTGAGATCTAGCCCCTTCTGAGATATAGAAATGCGTTTTCTTGACAAGCTGAGTATTCAATCTAAACTGTTGCTCATGCTGCTGTTGATCAGCATTGCCTCTATTTTGACTATTGGCTACATCGGCTACAACAGCGGCAAAACAGCTTTGACTAGCAGTATTTTTAATCAACTGGTTAGCCTTCGAGCTGGAAGAGCAGAGGAGATTTCTTCCTACTTTCAGGTTACTGAAAACCACGTTCTGACCCTCAGTGAATCACCCGCCATTATTGACGCGATGAAGGGATTCAAAGCGGCGTATCAGAAGATCAACACGGTAAGCTTGACTTCAGGACAGCAGCAAACCATAGAGAAATTTTACCGAGAAGACTTTATCCCTGGGTTATCGCGCAACCTGTCTGATGGCAGTACGCCTCTAGCTGAAACCTATCTGCCCCAAACCGCAGCTCAAAGCTACCTTCAGTACCACTATATTGTCAGCAATCCCAATCCTTTAGACAAAAAGATTGCCTTGGCTGATGCTTTAGATGGTAGTGAATACAGCCGTGTGCATCAACGCTTTCATCCTCTGGTTAAAAGTATCGTTGAAAAGTTTGGTTACTATGATTTCTACCTTGTAGATGTAGATACGGGAAATATTGTTTACTCGGCATTGAAAGAGGCAGATTTTGGCAGCAATCTCAATCTGGGTCCTTATGCCAGTAGCAATCTGGCAAATGCAGTACAGGCAGTTCGTAAATCGAGAGATCCTAACTTTGTCACCAGCGTAGATTTTGATTTCTATCGGGCTTCGCGCAATCGACCTAGCTCTTTTATCGCCACGACCATCTTTGATAAAACTGACTTTATTGGAGCGCTGCTGATCCAGATTCCCGACAGTCGGATTAACCAGATCATGACCTCTAGGGGCAAGTGGCAGCAGACGGGGCTAGGCAGAACGGGAGAAACGTTTTTAGTTGAACCTGACACCTCCGTTCGCTCAGTGCCGCGCCTGTTCGCTGAAAATCCGGATCAATACTATAAAGTGCTTCAAGCAAGAGGCGTTGCCAATGACATCATCGAACAGATTAAGCGTCTGGGCACACCAATTTTGACGCAGAAGGTGCAGACGGCGGCTCCACAACGGGCGATCGCAGGGGAAACAGGCACCCTGTCTTACACAGACTATCGCGGTGAGTCCGTTCTCTCTGCCTTCCAACCGATTAAGCTGGGGGATTTTAACTGGGGTTTGGTTGCCAAAATGGATCAGTCAGAAGCCTTTGCTCCAGTCGATAACTTTACCCGCAGACTGTTGATTGCTTCTGCCATTCTGGTTCCTTTGGTGACGCTGCTCTCAACTTGGCTGTCTCGTTTGTTTGTGCGCCCCATTAAGCGCCTGATTGCCGGAACTCGCCAAATTGAGGCAGGTGCAACCGATGTAGAGGTGAATATTCGATCGCAGGATGAATTTGGCGAACTGGCTCATTCCTTTAACCAGATGGCATATAGCCTGCACGAAAAGGATCAGGTGATTCAGACAACGCTGCATGAAAATGAAAGGCTGCTGCTGAACGTTTTGCCACCGCCGATCGCCGCCCGACTCAAAAGCGGCGAACAGCAAATCTCCGATGTTTTTCCTAACGTCACCGTTTTATATGCCGAAATAGAGGGCTTTAATGAGCTATCTGCTGAACTGCTGCCCGACCAAACCATTACCTTGCTGAATGATATCGTTACCGCTTTTGACGAAGCGGCTGAACCTTTTGGGGTCGAAAAAATGAGAAGTATGGGTAACGTTTATATCGCAGTTTGTGGACTATCCATATCGCGAGTCGATCACATCAAGCGAACGATGGACTTTGCCTTTGAGATTCTCAAGGTGATACGACGGTTCAATCAACAGCAGAAAGCTAGTCTGAGCCTTGACATTGGCATTCACTCAGGATCTGTGGTGGGTGGAATTGTTGGCAAGACTCGCTTTATCTATGCCCTGACGGGAGAAACCATGAAAATTGCTCACGACATTCACTCTTCGCCTGAGCAGAATATCATTCAGGTGACTCAGCCCATCTACGACAATTTGCATGACCTGTACCCCTTTGAGCGGGCTGCCGATGTGGAGATTAAAGGTCTGGCGAATGTGCCTGTCTGGTCTATCAAAGGGCAGAACTTTGTACCCGATCTTCCGACTCAAGACGTTCCTGCACAAGATGTTCCTGCACAAGACGTTCAGGCGATCGCCCTGTCTGCCGGGTCATCCGTCAATGCCAAGGAGTAAACCATGCCAGACTTTATTGCTAAGCCCGATTGGTTGACCTGGATTGGAGCGTTGGTCATTGCATTTCCCCTGCTCATGTTTTTGCTGGGTGAAGTGATTGCCCGACTAGAGCGCAAGAAACGATCGCTAGTGGCTCCCAT